>JAYUZK010000342.1:0-6843 GCA_043751835.1 Gemmatimonadota bacterium
TTCCGCCGGAGGTCGGCGGCGCAATGCTGGTCGTAAATCAGCACCGTGACGCCGGCGATAGTGCGCAGGACGCGCTGGGCCTCGTCGAGTCGCTCCCGCGGCCAGCACTCAGCCCCGCCTGCGAGGGACACGCCGCGATAGCGATCGGGCTCGTCCGTGAGCACCAGGATCCGCTTGACGCCCTCGGCCTTGAGCTCCTGGGTCAGCTCCGGCACCGGCAAGGCCCCGTCCACCGGCTGACCGCCGGTCATCGCGACGGCGCCGTTGTAGAGGATCTTGTAGGTGATCGACGCGCCCGAGGCGACGGCCTGACGGATCGCGAGGGTGCCGGAATGAAAGAGCGTTCCGTCACCGAGGTTCTGGAAGATGTGTGGTGTATCAGTGAAGAAGGACGCGCCGACCCACTGGGCTCCCTCCGCCCCCATCTGGGTAAATCCGGCGCCGACCCGGTCCATTGTCACGGCCATACCATGGCAGCCGATTCCGGCCGCGGCGATCGAGCCGTCCGGCACGACAGTCGAGCGGTTGTGCGGGCATCCCGAACAGAAGTAGGAAAGCCGCTGTGCCTGGAGGCCGAGTGGCTGGACCGACAGGGGGAGAGCGGGGGTGAGCCGGGCCGCGGCAAGTGCCGCGGCTTCCGGCGACAGTCTCGATCCGATCCAGGCCAGGATGATTCCGGCGATGATGTCGGCGTCGAGTTCGCCGTGCCCCGGTACGAGGAGACTGCCCGATTCGTCGAACTTGCCGACAATCTTCGGCCGCTCGGTCTGATTGTAGAGGACGTCGCGGAGCTGGAGTTCGAGGAACGAGCGTTTTTCCTCGACCACCATGATCTCTCGAAGCCCGGCGGCGAAGCTCCGGACGATCCCGGGCTCCAACGGGTAGAGCATCCCGACCTTGAGGAGCCGGATGCCTGCTGCGTCAAGGTCCTGGTCGGAGAATCCCAGCCGGCTCAAGGCTTCCCGGACGTCGAAATAGGTCTTGCCCGCGGCCGCGATGCCGAGCCAGGCCGACGCCGGATTGGCGGTGATCCGGTTCAGCCCGTTGGCGGCCGCGAAGCGGCGGGCCGCTTCGAGCCGCCCCTCCCAGAGCTCCTGCTCGAGCTGGAGATTGTAGGGCGCGAACAGGGTGTGGCTCTGGGTCGGCTGCCACGGCTTGCCCCGAAACTCGAACGCCGGCCGGACCCACCGGTGCCGTTCGGGTGACACGACCGCGGTGCCGAATTCGTCGGCCACGTTGGTGGTCATCTTGAAGCCGACCCAGAGGCCCGAGTACCGGGAGAGCGCAAACCCCGCGCTGCCGAGGTCGATCACGTCCTGCACGTCGCCCGGGAAGAGCACCGGCATCTGGGCGTCGAACAGGGCGATCTCGGAAGCGGAGGGCACGGTAGACGACTTCGACGCCGGGTCGTCGCCGGCGATGGCGAGCACGCCGCCGTTCCGGCCGACGCCGGTCAGATTGGCGTGCTTGAAGGCGTCACCGGAGCGGTCGACGCCGGGCCCTTTGCCGTACCAGATGCCGAGGACCCCGTCGAACTTCGGGTTCGGAAACTGATTGGCGAGTTGGGAACCGAAGACCGCGGTTGCCCCGAGATCCTCGTTGATTCCGGGGACAAAGGTGATTTGATGATTCCGAAGGATGGGTCGATTGGCCTGGAGCAGGAGATCGAACCCGCCCAGCGGCGAGCCCCGGTATCCCGAGATGAACGTGGCGGTATTGAGTCCGTCTCGCTGGTCGGCCTTGTGCTGGTCGATCGGCAGGCGGACGAGCGCCTGGACTCCGGAGAGTGCGATGGAGCCTTCATCCCGGAGGTACTTGTCGTCGAGGGCAAAATCGGCCATGGGCAGAATTTATCGCGTCAACGCCTTGGGCGCCTGCTTGTCGATCTTGCCGATCGGAAGCATCGGCAGCTCGGTGGAGACATTGAACCGTTTGGGCACCTTGTAGTTGGCGAGGGTCTCCCGGCAGTGGCGCTCGAGGTCGGCCGCCGCCGGAGTCCGCCCGGGATGCGCCATCACGAACGCAGGGCCCACTTCCTGGCAGAGCGGGTCGGGTACGGTTCCGGTAACGCCGTTGTAGCGAAAGCCCCCGGTCGATGCTATGATCGGTCCTCCACCTTCACCGCCGGACCATGGATCAGAATTTTGTCTCCCGCGAACGCGACCGGCTCCTCAAGGAGCTGGTGGATTTTCTGGCGATTCCGAGTATCAGCGCCCTGCCCGACCATGCCGCCGACTGTCGCAAGGCGGCCGCCTGGGTGATGGACCAGTGCCGCCAACTTGGCTTCCCGGTTGTCGAGCTCCTCGAGGGGAACGGCCATCCGGTCGTCTGGGCTGAGAGCCCGCCCGTTCCGGGCGCCCCGACGTTGCTGGTGTACGGCCACTACGACGTCCAACCGGTCGATCCGCTCGCCGAGTGGACCTCGCCTCCGTTCGAGCCGACGGTCCGGGACGGCCGAATCTATGCGCGTGGGGCGGCCGATGACAAAGGCCAGGTCTTCTGTCTTCTCAAGGCCTATGAGGCCGCCCGAGGGGAGAACGGGCTTCCACCCGTCAACATCCGATTCCTGATCGAGGGTGAAGAGGAATGCGGCGGGTCCGTCATCAACGATCTCCTGGGCCGGGAGCCCGAACGCGCCAAGGCCGACGCCATACTGATCTGCGACATGTCGTATTTCGATGTGGGCCGGCCGGCCGTCTACACCGCACTTCGCGGTCTCTGCTACGCCGAAATCCACGTCCGCACCGCTCTGCGGGATCTCCACTCCGGGACGTATGGTGGCATCGCGCCGAACGCGATGGAGACGCTGGCTCGGCTCCTGACCGACCTCAAGGGCCGGTCCGGAAAGATCAACTTGCCCAAGCTTTACAAGTCGGTGAAGCGGCCGACGCGTCATGAGCTCAAGGCCTGGCGCGAGCTGCCGTTCGACGAGAAGCGATTCCTCAAGGAAGAAATCACCGGCACGGCGCTCACCGGCATCCAGAAGGCGTCGCCGCTGGAGCGGATGTGGGCGCTGCCGACCTTCGAGATTCACGGGATCAAGGGTGGGTTCGTCGGGGAAGGGGCCAAGACCGTCATCCCGGCTGTGGCGATGGCCAAGGTCAGCCTCCGGCTGGTGCCTGGCCTCGGGTACGAGAAAGTGGCCAAGTGGCTGACGAAGACGGCCCAGAAGCTGGCGCCGAAATGGGCCGAGGTGGAGGTCAGAATTCTTCACGGAGGCGACCCGGTGCAGGTCGACATCGATCACCCGGCGTTCGGGCTACTCAATGAGGCCTTCACCGAGGTGGTGGGCCGCGGGACGGTGCCCGTGAGGGCGGGCGGCTCGATTCCGGTCGTGACCCAGTTTGCCAAGTCCGGCTCGCCGGTGATTCTGACCGGGATCGGGCTTCCCGACGACGGACTGCACTCGCCTAACGAGAAGCTCGATCTTCAACAGCTGTGGGAAGGCATCGACGTCTTCGCCAGGTTCTACGAGAAGTTCGCGGGGTTGCCGAAGGCCTAACGGTTGGGGCGGCTTCGGACGATCTCGGCGGAGACTGCCGGGTACACGGCGATCGCGTGGCTGCGATAGTAGGCCGCACCCTGCCCGGTCGCCGTGTTGATCTGGATCGCGTTCGACTTCTGCAGCGGCATGTGGCAATCAACGCAGGCGCTCGTGAGTCTCGCGCCGATCCGGGTCCCCAGTTTGTGCTGAACGTTCGCGTGGCACGAGACGCACTTCTCCGCGAGAGCCACGGCGTCCCGCTCCGGGCGGTGGACGTTGTGACAAGTGGTGCAGGTCATCCCCTTGCTGTTCCGGAAACAGCGGCTCCGTCGAAGCAGTTCGATCTGGTTACCATGAACATCGGGCGTCGGGTTGTCGTGATCCGCCGCCGGCGCGAGGTAGTCGTCGAGCCGCTCCCCGGGGCGGTAGCTGAACGCCTGCGCCTTGAGGTTTCTGGCGCCGGAATGGCAGAGACCGCAGTTGTCGAGCCTCTGCTCCTGGGAGAACCGGGCCGGACTCAGGATCTCCCGGCCCGGCTTGTCGCCGGGATGTTTCGTATGATACGCCACATGCCTGGTGCCGTCGCCGTGGCACTTCCGGCACGTGATTCCCAGCCGATAGTCGTCCGAATACCCGGACGATCCCCCATCCTCGATCACCCTGAACGCGGTGGTGTGGCATTCGAGGCAGCGGGGGGGGATGAGCCGGGTGAAATCCACCTGGCCGTCCAGATAGCCCGGGCTGTTGATCCACCGGTCGGCGGCTGTGAGATACGACACCGGCAGCTGGAACAGCAGTCCGTGATACCAGTAGAGATACGATTGTCCCTTCCGGCCCGATCCGATCACGATCTCCATCGCCTCGGTCCGGCTGAGGCCTCGGAGCGAGTCGGTCGCGGTCTGGGTCGGCCGGCCGCCCTGATGGCCCATCTGGAAGTAGACTCCAGCCCCGCTGGTGGCGAGCCGGCTTCGGGCCGGATCGAAGGGGCCGTGCACCGAGGCCGAATCGCCGGTGGCCGAGGTCCGGTAGTGCGCGGTGGTGACGTAGGTCTGGACGATCTGCTGATGGCAGGCCCGGCAGGTCTCTTCCTCGTGCTTGGGCCCGAGCGCGACGTCGTTCGGCGGGGCCCCGCATCCGGCGGCGATCGGCGCGAGCAGCCAGAGCAGGCGAGCGGGCTTCATGCCGGGGGCCGGCAGCCTAACGCTCGTCTTCGGGGGCGATCCGCTTGTGGGTGCCCGAGTACCGGGCTTCGGTCCGCGCGTGCAGTTCGTCCACGCCGATCAAGGCCCGGACCGAGGCGATGATGCCCGCCACCACATCGTCCGCCCAGTAGTCGTCGGGGCGCCCGGCCTTAGGCAGGGCGGCGGACTGGCGTTCCAGGAAGTGAATGGCGGTGGCGATCCACTCGCTCTGGGCGCCCTCCACCAGCGACCACGAGGCCGTGGCTCTGAGCTCGAGTTCCGCCAACTCCTGCAGCAAGGGCTCGATGCCGTCGGTGACCTTGGGGCTCCGGAGTCGTTCCGCCACCTGGCCCAGGATGCTGGCCCGCTCGGATTCCTGGGGTTCAGGAAGCGGCGCGAGGTAATGACGCTGATCGGCCACCATCTCGGCCAAGCGGACGCAGACGGCCCGGATGGCCGGCGTCAGTGCGCCGGGGGCCTCGCTGGCCCAACTTGAGGCCGCTCGGAGGATGTCGCGGACTCGTTCGTCCGCGGCAGCCGCGAGTTTGGATGAGTCGAGTGGCTCCAGCATACCGCTGGATAAGATAACTGCGGGGCGCCAGCGGCGGGGACCTCGTCGCATGCGGCTGTAGTCGTCGCTGCCGTGACGCTCCTCGGTCCAGGGATGTCCTCGCATGTGGTACCCGTTCTGTTCCCAGAAGCCGGGCTCGTCTTCATGAAGGAACTCGAACCCCGTCAGCCACTTGGCGCTCGTCCAGAAGCAGAGATGAGGGATCGCCAGCCGGACCGGGCCGCCGTGCTCGGCGGCCAGGGGCTCGTCGCCGAAATGGGTCGCCAGGAGGTTCCCTGCACGATTGAGGTCCTCGAGCGGCACGTTGGTGGTGAAATCCGGCCCACCGTGCACCATCACGAAGCGGGCCTTGGGATCGGGCTTGGCCCGCCCGAGGATCGACTTGGCCGGCACCTCGATTGGCGTCATGGTGCCGATTCAGCGCTCCGAGAGCGGCTCCGGTTCCCTCGGCCCAAGGATCGATTCGTCAGACCAGGTGACGGTGCGCTCGAACGCCCCGGCGAAGCCCACGGCGATTCGCTCCCGGGCGGCCGACATGAGGTCGTCCGTCCGTCCGGTCTCGCGGGCAATGCTGGTCATGGTCACGCCATGGATCCCGCACGGCACGATCAGGTCGAACAGGTCGAGCGCCGTGGTCACGTTCAGCGCAAAGCCATGGAAGGTGACCCACTGCTTCACGTGAATGCCGATGCTCGCGATCTTCCGTCCGCCGGTCCAGACGCCGGTGAAACCGGGATTCCGGTCTCCCGGGATCCTGAACTCGGCGAGTCCCGAGATCAGCGCCTCTTCGATCTGCCGCAGGTACCAGTGAAGATCCTGGCGGTGCTCTTTCAGGTCGAAGATCGGATAGCCGACCAGTTGCCCGGGCGCGTGCAGGGTGACATCACCCCCGCGCTCGATCTCGAAGACCTCGAGACCCTGTTGTTCGAGCAGCGCCCGGGGGAGTGGCAGACTGGTGTCTCTGGTGCTGCGGCCCAGCGTGATGACGGGCGGGTGTTCAACCAGCAGCAGGAGGTCCTCGCTCCGCTGTCCGGCCACCCGTTCACGGCAAAGCCGACGCTGGAGTTCGAGGATCTCGCCGTAGGGGCGGGCGCCCAGATCGACGACGTGGATCGCGCTCAATCGGTCCCGGCGGCCAGCCGTCGCCCGATCAGCACGGTGGCCGCGAACCCCGCGAGGCCGAGCCCGGCCAAGCCAGGCCGTCCGGCGAGGTGATCGACCGGAATCGTCAGGACCGAGACCACGAAGGAGGCGAAGAAGCTCACCATCGCCAGCATGCCCTGCCGGTAGGGGTTCTTCGCTGGCGCCATGATCCGCCAAGTGGCAAGGGCGGAGGCGAAGCAGGCGAGCAGGGTTCCGGCGAGCAGAATGACGGCTGGTCCGCCGCCCAGGTCGATCTTCGCGTTGTTCGGAGCATTGGCCTGAAGGGTTCGGACGACGAACGTGACGCAGGCATTCAGTCCGACGCCGAGCGCCGCGGAGAAGGCGAGCGCCAAGAAGGCCAGGCCGACGTGGTCCTCCTTCGGGGCGTCAGGACCGAGTGGGTGGATCGATTCCATGGCGGGAATATAGCGCCCGATCGTTCGGCCTTCGGAGCCGCTACTCCC
>JAYUZK010000343.1:0-14785 GCA_043751835.1 Gemmatimonadota bacterium
GCCAGGGCATCGGCCAGCTCACGGAGAATCCGGACCGCCTCGGGGATCGGCAACTCGCCTTCGCGGGTCAGCTTTTCGCGGAGCGACTGACCGTCGACATACGGCATGACATAGTAGAGAAAGCCGTCGGCCACCCCGGAGTCGTGGAGCGGGAGGATATGGGGATGCTGGAGATTGGCGGCGATGGTCACTTCGCGGAGGAACCGCTCGGGACCGAGGCTCGCGGCCAGCTCCGGCCGGAGGACCTTGACCGCCACCTTGCGGTGGTGTTTGAGGTCCTCGGCCAAGTAGACCGTGGCCATGCCGCCGGCGCCGAGCTCGCGCTCGATCCGGTAGCTACCGCTGAGGGCCGCGGCGAGCGGATCGGTGGGCTTCGCGCCGGGGTCCGACATCAGAGGGCCAGTTCGCCCAGGAAGCGATCGGCGCTGACGAGGCGGATTCCGTCGCCGGCGTAGCGGTCAATGCCACCCTTCGCGATCACTTGCAGTGCCTCGACGGAGGGGAACCGGCGCCGGAGGTACTGCAACGGCGCGCTGATGGTGGTCTCCGCCACTTTGCACTCGACGAAACGGACCGGGACGCCGTCTCGCAGCTGGACGAAATCGACCTCGCGGCCCTCGATGTCGCGGAAGAAGCGCAATTCGGCATCCACCCCCTCGCAGTCTTCGAGATAGTGGCACTCCTTGAGGAGGTGAAAAGCCACCACGTTCTCGAACCGTGGCCCCTCGTCCGGAATCTGGGTCCAGTCAAAAAGGTAGTGCTTCCGGCTCTTCTTGACCGCCTTGATCCGCGGCGGCCCGAACGGCAAGAGGCGAAAGAGAAACATCAGACGTTCGAGGATGTCGAGCCAGCGCTCGGCCGTCTTGTGCGCCACTTCAAGGTCTTCCCGCAAGGCGTTGATCGAAAGGGGGGACCCCACCAGCGCCGGGAGCCGGCTGGCCAGGAGTTCGAGCGCCCCGAGTTCCTCCACCCGTTCGAGGGTGGCCACGTCCTCGCGGACCAGGCGGGCCCGATAGGCCCGGGACCAACGCCGGGCTTCCGTGGCGTTCCCCCGTAACAGGGGCTCGGGAAAGGGGCCCAGTTTCATCAGGTCGGCTACCGAGCAGTGCGCCTCCCGCGCCGACAAAGGATGCAGGCGGAGGTGATGATACCGGCCTTGCAAGGAGTCGCCACCCCGGCGGTACAGATCGAGGCGGGCGCTCCCGGTGACCAGGATCTGCATCGCGTCGTGATGGGTGTCGTAGAGGCCCTTGAGCAGGTTCCGCCAGCGCCCGAACTTGTGCAGCTCGTCGAACACCACCAGCCCGCGATGGGGGAACTCGCGATTGAGAATGCGGCTGCGGGACTCGTCGTCGTCCCAGTTGAGATAGCGTGCCGCCGCGTCCCGGCCGCGGGCCTGCAGCAGCGAGCGGGCCAGGGTGGTCTTGCCTGACTGCCGGGGGCCGGAGAGGAGGACGAGTTTCTGCCGCAGGTCAGCGGAGACCTGCGGCGTGAGGGCGCGTTCGATCATGCCGGGAATTCTGCCTCCTGGTGAAGAAAATGGCAAGTAATTTCACCTAGATGTGAAATTACAGGTTTCAGCGGGAGCCGGGAGTGGCCGGCTTCTGGAGTCCGAGCCGCGTGGCCAAGGCCGCGTACCGCGGGTCGGACCGGAGCGAGTCGAACTCTGGATAGATGGGGAGGGCCATCAACCATGAAGTCCCATCGCCGAACCGGGGTCCCGGGGGCCTGTTCTGGCCGGGGCTGGATCGGCGCGCTATCCTGATAGGCCAGGCTCGCGCTCTACGCGGGCGGGGGCCCTTCGAAGGCATCTTGGACCACACCGAAAGGATGTCGCAATGAAACCAACGGCCAAGGTCATCCTCGTCACGCTTGTCGTCGCTATCCTCGGCTTCCTGACCGAGCCGAACGGCCCGCTGGGGTTCTTCTGGCGACCGGATCCGGGATTCCCGAAGCCCGAAGGCGCTCGACTGGCGGCCTTCATGTTCCTCGGAGCCATCGAGGCAATGGCGCTGGGACTGGGGGTGTCGTTCCTCCTGTTCGGCTATTCGACGCTGAAGGCCAATTCGCAGGTCTCGGAGTCCATGACGCGGGGCACGCACCTCGCCATCACCTGGCTGCTGGTGAACTGGTGGGCCCACGACAGTCTCCACCAGCACAACGGCATGGCCCTCGACGGGTTGCTGGGGATCGAGTACGTGTTCCACTTCACGCTCATCGTTTCCGGGCTGATCGTCGCCCGGTTCTTTCTCGCCGTGGTGCGGGCGCCGGCAAGCGCGTCTCCGTGACTTTGGCGCGTGCCACCCCACCCGCGGGATCTCCAATGGCGTATCGCAAACAGTGATGGGAGCCAACTGTGGTGAGTGACCATCGCAGCCTCTGGCACGAGACTGCTGGCGAACCGCTCGCACCCCGCTCGCCACTCCCGGGGGACTCCGTGGTCGATGTCGCCATCGTAGGGGCCGGATACACCGGCCTGTGGACGGCCTACTACCTCCTCCAGCGCGCCCCATCGCTCCGGATCGCGATTCTCGAAAAAGAAGTGGCCGGGTTTGGCGCCTCGGGTCGCAACGGCGGCTGGTGCTCGGGGATCTTCCCGGCCAGCTGGCGGCGGGTCGCAGAGGACGGCGGGATCGAGACGGTCGGTCGCGTTCAGGCGGTGATGAATGCGGCGGTCGACGAGGTGGGCGCGGTCGCCACGCGTGAGGGGATCGACTGCGACTATCACAAGGGCGGATACGTCTCGGTGGCTCGGAATCCTGCGCAATGGATCCGCGCCCAAGCCGAGGTCGAGAACGCCAGGCGGTGGGGCCTGGGCGAGGACACACTGGCCCTGTTGAGCAAGGACGACGCGAGCCGGAGGCTCGGCGCCAGCCATGTCCTCGGCGGCACCCTGGCGAGCCATTGCGCCGCGATTCACCCCGCCAAGCTGGTGAGCGGGCTCGCTCGGCTGGTCGAATCGCGCGGTGCCCGTCTCTACGAGGGCACGGAGGTGACCGGCATCGCCCCGGGTCGGGTGCTGACCAGCCGAGGGACCGTCACCGCGGAGACGATCGTGGTCGCCACCGAGGGCTATACGCCATCGCTGCCGGGCCGGCATCGTGATCTGATCCCGATGTACTCGTTGATGGTCGCGACCGAGCCCCTCCGCCCCGACCTCTGGGCCCGGATCGGTCTCCGGGATCGGGAGACGTTCAGCGACAAGCGCCACCTTCGGATCTACGGTCAACGCACCACCGACGGCCGGATCGCGTTCGGGGGCCGCGGCGCGCCCTACCATTTCGGATCGCGGATCCGGCCGGAATTCGATCGGCACGACGGCGTCCACGCGATGCTGCGGCGAACCTTGCTCGACCTCCTGCCGGAGCTGCCGCGCGATGTTCGGTTCACCCACGCGTGGGGCGGGGCGCTCGGGATCCCGCGGGACTGGTACCCATCGGTTTACTTCGACCGGACGACCCGGATCGGGTTCGCCGGCGGCTATGTGGGCGACGGCGTCGCGCTGACCAACGTCGCGGGTCGGGCGCTTGCGGAGTTGATCGCGGGCGGTGAGTCGGAGCTGACCACGCTGCCGTTTGTCCAGCGTCGTTCCAAGCGGTGGGAGCCGGAGCCGCTGCGGTGGCTTGGGGTCAACGCGGTCACCAGGATATTCCGAACCGCGGACCACGCCGAAGCGCGCACGGGCAGGCCCGCCAGGCGGGCGGCCTGGTTCTGGAGACGGTTGGGGCATTAGGGCGGGCAGGCTCGCTTGGCCCGGTGATGTGCGCCCGAGCGTCGGGGTGCTCCGGCTCCACTGGGGAACCAAGTCGGTTGACTTGGCGATCGAGGTTGGGGCGCCCGTCATGACAAGAACGATCAGCGCAGCCGAAGCGGCACCCTATCTTGGCCGTTACGATCTCACCCTGGTGGGGGGTCGCGGCGAACCGGCTGCCCAGAGATCAGAGCGGGGGGAGGTCCGCCAGTTGACGGGCGACGTCCTCCCACTTGGCCTTGGCGACCGGGAGGAACTGCTCAAAGCGGGGGAAGCCGCGCAGGTTGGCCAGCAACGGACTCCGGAGCAGATGGGGGTATATGACGCACTGTCGGCCGAAGTACCACTCGATCCGGTCCATCGCCTCGTCCCGCAATCCTGCGATTGCAACCGCCTCCGCCAGGGGCGCCGCCCACAGCGGGGAACTCAACCCGAGGAATTTCTCGAGGGACGGGGTCGTGGCTGCTCAAGAAGGTCACTGCCCGATCGATGGCTGGCTTGGTCGTCTTGTGCTTCCTGCCTGGCCCTGAAATACAGTTCATAAGCCAGCGGGTTCTTGATCGGTCGGTCGAGTAGTGCCTGTTGCTCGCCTGGAGTCAGCGTCAGCTTGAGCGCCGCCACGATCTGGCGGGAAAACCGCTCTTGTAGGTCGAACACGTCGTCCAGTGTTCCGGAATACTTCTCGGCCCAAACCTGGGTGTCGTCGACGGCTTCGCTCAAATGGGCGGTGATCCGGAGGCTCTGGCCGGCCCGGCGAACGCTGCCACCGAGGACGTATCGGACGTTCAGTTCCCGGCCGAGGGTCCGGGCGTCCTTGGTGGTGCACTTGAGGCGCATGGCCGAGTTGCGGGCGATGACCTTGAGGTCGCGGATTTTGGAGAGGTCGGCGATCAGTTCCTCGGTGAGGCCGTCGGCGAAGTAGGCGTTCTCGGGGTCGGGGCTCGCATTCTCGAAGGGGAGCACCACAATCGAAAGATCACTGGCCGCTGGCTCCGGCCGGTCCAGGGCCGCCGCGAACGCGCCGATAGTTTCGAACCGCCCTGGCCTATCTCAGTCTGATGTACGGTCACTCGCCGAGCGATTCGAGATCCACGGTGGCCCGGGCCGCGGTCGGATGGCGCGGTACTCAGTCGGTCCAAGGGTCGTCATCGTCAGCGTGATGGTGCCGGCAGTCCGGCGCGCTCGAGTAGTGCCGCGAATCGAAGATCCGTGCGGAACGGGCCTGCAAACAGCGGATACACGTACGCCATCTGCCGGTCTCCATGCGTCCCGAAGACCGGTCGACATCCCACGCGTTGCCGAATTGGGAGGCGCTCACCACCACTGTGGTGGCGCCCACCGACAGGGTTGCGCCCGGATCGGCGTGGTCGAGCTCCGCCAGGCGGACCCGCTCCAGGGCGACGGCGTGGGTTCGCTTCCGACATGGAGGGGCTACTCCCGGAGCCGGTCGATCAAACCCGTGAGATTGCACGACGCCCGGCGCGAATCACCGCTGGAGCGGGGCGTCTGGGACACCAGAAACCGTCGCGATGCCTTGATCATATCGGCCGCCTTGTCGAGCTGGGCCAGGTCCGCCGGGCTCGGCGAGGCCGTGAGCTTGGCCCCGATCGCCCATCGTTCCGAGCCGACGTCGAGAACGAGATCGATCTCGTATCCGTCGCTGGTGCGAAAGTAGTACGGCTCGAAGTGGCGCCCCTGGGAGGCGAGCTCGCCGATCGCCTGCTCGATCACGAAGCCCTCCCAACTCGCGCCGACCCACGGCTGAACCAGCAAGGCCCGGTCATCCGCGGCGTTCAACAGCGCGTGCAGCAGGCCCGAGTCGCGCCAATAGAGCTTCGGGCTCTTGACGAGCCGCTTCCGCAGGTTGGCGTGGTACGGTTGCAGACGGCGGATCAGGAACCCGCCCACCAGGTAGTCGAGATAGCTGTTCACCGTCTGATACGATAGCCCCAGGCTTTGTCCCAGCCGGGATGCGTTCCAGATCTGCCCGTGCACCGCGGCCAGCAGCCGCAACAACCGGTCGGTGACCTGGGGCTTGGCCGGGAGTCCCCAGCCGGGCAGGTCACGCTGGGCCAGGAGCGCCAGGTAGTCGAGTTGCCACCGGGGGAACGGCCCCGGATGGAGGACACCGCCATCCGGATACCCGCCGCAGAGCCACAGCCGCTTCCGGCGCGGCTCGGAGAGCTCCGACCAGAGGAACGGCGTGAGGTCGATCTGCGAGAGACGACCGGCCAGGGATTCGGACGCATGGGCAATCAGCGACGGCGCGACCGATCCGAGCAGGAGAAACCGGTCGTGGCGTTTGCGATCGCGGTCGATCGCCCCGCGGAGGCGCCCGAATACCTCGGGCCACGCCTGGACCTCGTCGAGGATGACCCGTTCCGGCGCCGCCATCCGATCGGCCCATTCGAGGTCGAGCCGGAGGCGCTCGGTGTCCTGTTCGAGGTCGTAGTAGACGCCGCCGAGCGACTGGGCGAGGGTGGTCTTGCCGCACTGGCGCGGGCCGAGCAGGGCGACGGCGGGATAGCCGGCGAGCCGGCGACGGAGTTCGGGCAGCAGCTGACGGGTCAGCATCGCTTGCATTATAGTAATGAATTTCTATTTTGCAAGCCAGCGGGGCGCGACGGCGGGCGGGCGTACGGCGACAGTGGCCATGCTGCCGGCGCCGAGTTCGCGCTCGATGCGGTAGCGGTCGGCGAGGGTGCGGGTGAGGTCGTCCGGGGGGTGGGTCATGGCGTTTGCTGACCATACGTGCCAACCGGCTCCGGGCCGCTGGAGGTGGGCAGATGGTCGGATGAATGCGCTGGAATGATGGCGCACCGGGTAAAAAGATTACGCCCTCCCGACTCGGGTTTCCGATCTTCGGTGAATGGCTTGCCCAATTCTGGCCGAGGAGGCTAACCTATGGCCATGCCGGCTCTGGTACGGCGGTGGACCCGCGACGAGGTGCTTGCGCTTCCCGAAGACGGGATGCGCTACGAACTCATTGACGGCGAGTTGCTGGTGACGCCCTCACCCCGGAAGGTGCATCAGGACGCGGTGGCCGCCCTCCTTCGCGAGATCGACCCCTTCGTTCGGGCCCGGGGGATCGGCGAGGCGTCCATAGCCCCGGCGGATCTCGAGCTTCGGCCGGGCGAGATCTACCAGCCCGATCTGTTGGTGACGGCATTGGTGGATGGCAAGCCGGCGCGGGATTGGGCCGACCTTCCGATCCCGCTCCTCGTCGTCGAGATCTCGTCACCGAGCACGGCTCGTTACGATCGGGTGGTCAAACGCCCCGCGTTCCAGGCGGCCGGTGTCGCCGAGTTCTGGATCGTCGATCTTGACTCCCGGGTGGTGGAACGCTGGCGCCCGTCGGACGGCCGGCCCGAGGTCCTGATCGACCGGTTGCATTGGATCCCGGCCGGTGCCGCCGTTGAACTCGAAATCGACCTTCGATCGCTATTTGCGGCGCTGCTGGACTGACCCGGGCTGGCAGGTTCGCGAGGGGTGGATTTCGCCGTGAGTCCTCCGGATCGTCTCTTCCGAAAGGTAGGTTACTATCTGCCAGTCGTGCCGAGCTGGGCGAACCAGATGAAGGGGGCCGTGGATACGGCGAACCGATGACTGGATTTCGTATCGTCCCGGCATTCCCCGCCGCCTCGGAGCATCTCATGCGTACGGTCGCTCTCCTCGTTGTCATTGCCGCCATCGCGGCCTGTGCCGGCACCCAAGGCGGCGCCGATCGGGATCTGGCCGCTTACGTCGACACCCTGTCCGCCGTCGACTCCCACGCCCACCCGACGGCCTATTCGGCACCCGGCGCGCCGGCCGACTCCGAGACTGACGCCCTGCCGCTCGGCCCGCTCTCCGGCATCCCGCCGTTCGAGATGCCGGCCGCCATGGCGCCCGGCAATCCGGTACTGACCGACGCGCAGCGCTCGCTCTACGGTGCGGTCCTCGGTGAGGGCGATTCGATCCAGGCGAAGGCGTTCGGCAAGGCCGTGTCGGACGTGATGGCGAAACATGGCGAGGGGTTTGCGGTCTGGGTCCTCGACCAGCACCATATCGGCGTGATGCTCGCCAACCGCGTGGTCATGGGCCCCGGGGTCCAGGCGCCGCGGTTCCGGTGGGTGCCCTTCGCCGACGCCCTCATGCTGCCGCTCGACACCCGGGCCGAGGCCGAACGCACTCCGGATACCAGGGTGCTGTATCCGCTCGAGACCATACTGCTGCAGAGGTACCTTCGGGACCTCGGCATGACGAAGGTGCCAGCGACCCTCGACCGCTATCAGCACGACGTCGTCACGGCCACGCTCGAGCGCCAGCATGCCGGGGGCGCCGTGGCGACCAAGTTCGAAGCCGCCTACCTCCGCCCGCTCGACTTCGACCCGGCCGACTCGGCGGCCGCCGCGGCGATCTACAAGCGGTACGCCGCGGGCGGCGTGCCGACGCGGGTCGAGTACAAGCTGCTTCAGGATTACCTGGTCCGGTTCATCTCCCGCGAAGCCGGCCGCCTCGGGATGGCGATCCAGATTCACTCGATCGACGGATTCGGCGCCAACTTTTCCGCCGTCGGGGCCGCGCCGCATCATCTCGAGTCGCTGGTCACCGACCCGTCGCTGCATGAGACCCATTTTGTCATCGTCCACGGCGGCTGGCCCCGGGTGACGGAGACGCTGTCCCTCATGGGCAAGGCCAACGTCTACGCCGACATCTCGGTGATGGACGTGATCGCGGGGCCGGCCGACCTGGCGGGTACGCTGCGCCTCTGGCTCACGAGTTGGCCCACCAAGGTGATGTTCGGGACCGACGCGGCGGATGCCGCCCCGCTGGTGGGGTGGGATCAGCTCGCGGGGGTGGCGTCCCGCAACGCCCGCCGCGCCTTGAGCGCCGCCCTCGGTGCGATGGTGCGCGACCGGGAGATCACCGCCGAGCGTGCGAAACAACTGGCCCGGATGGTCATGCGGGAGAATGCCATCGTGGCCTACCGGCTGGACAACAAGTAACTAGGGTCGGGACGCCGCGACCACGAGGTCGTCGATCCACATCGACTGATCCCTCGGCGACCCGTCGCCGATATAGGGAGCCATCAACAGGGTGCGGATCAGCATCGACGGGTTGGCCCCGGTCCGGAAATAGATGTCGTGACGGTCGGCGACCAGCGCCCCGTCAAACCAGGACTGAATGATCCCGTCCGGCCGGCCTTTCCCGCCGCTGATCGTGTTCAGCTGCCAGAAACTCTCGACCTTGTGCCACGAGTTCTTCGTCGCGTCGGTCATCACGAGCGGACTCGGCTGCAGGATCTTGTAATTGGTGTAGGCCCCGCCGCCGGCGTCGTACGCGTCCCACTTGAGCCCGGGTTCCGGACGGCCGTTATACCCACCGATGGCCCGTTGCTCGGAGACATTCGTGAGGTCGACCATCAGGTTGTTCTTGTCGATCATCAGGGCGTCCTGCAACGACAACGTGGCGACACTGCCCCCCCGGCCGGGGGAATAGACCATTTCGTCGTTCAGCGTGAGATGGCTCCTCGCGGGGCCGATCCAATGGTCGTCGGCCGTTGTGAGGAACTGAAACATGTGGGGATGATACCCGACGCCGGAGCCGGTCCAATTCGGGCTTTGTTTGACCCAATATGAGAGGTAGACCGAGTTGCTTGGCGTGAAGTCAAACCGCACCGAGCCGCCGGGAGTCACGGACCCGACGTTCCAATGCCACTGCAGGGCATGAGTACCTGAACTGCCCGGACGGGCGTCGGGGACGACCGTCACGGTGGTCGCGTCGAACCAGCCGCGACTACCCAGATTCCCATCTTCGAAACCTTCGACGAGCAGGGCAGGCCCGCCGGGTTTGGGGCCGGTCGGATCGGGACTATCCGGCCGGGAGCAAACCGTGGCGAGGGGCAGGACGACGAACAGAAGGGAACGGCGCATCAAGGACGCGGGCCCCTCGCCTAGCGGATGCCGCCGCGGAAGCTCGGGGCGAGGCTGTGGATGGCGATCGGGCTGCTGTGGGGGTGACGGATGTCGCAATCATCGTCGATCCCGCCCATGCCGCCCCGGATGATGATCCCGTGATTGCGGCCCCCGCCGAAATCACCCCGTTGCAGGCCGATGCCACCGAGGTCGGACCCACCCGCAGGGGCCGGGCCCGCCACCAAGATTTCGATCGGCTCGGGGGCGTCCTGGAACAGGTGGGACGGCTCGACCAGGGCCATCGACGTCGTCATCGCGGCCAGCTTGGGCGCCGGAGCGCTTTCAGCTGCCAGCGCCGCCACGGCCAACCGGACCCGGGCGTTCGAGCGAACCGCTGTTTCGGCCCGGGGTTTGGGGGCCCGGCCGACTTCGAGGTCCGAGACGACTCCGCTGTCCCGCGAGGGTGAGATGCCGAGATGCAGGTCACGTTCAGCGGGCTTGCTGACAGCCTGGGGGGCGGAACATGCCGCGGCCAGACCGGTCAGCGCGATGAAGGTTCGGATTCGCACGGTGGCTCCGCCTACCTTTGAAGTTCGATTGAATGTACGATCTGTGCCGGGCGATAGCGAGGCGTCAATACCGCCCATATGGAGGATGTACCATGAAACCTGCCCTCACCCTGACCCTGCCGGCGTTTCTGGCCGGGTGCGCGACAGCCCCGCCGGTCGGCCTGACCGACGCGGCCCTGGCGGACACCCTCAAGGCCCGGATCGAGGCAGCGTACGATTTCAGCCGTCCCGGGGCTGTCGAGCGGATGAATTCCCTCTATCCGGACTCGGGCCGGGTGATCTCGGCCAGTGGCGGTCAGATCGTGGCCTCGGTGGACTCGCTCCGGGCGGGGATTGCCACGTTCTGGCGGGACGTTGGCCGGAACATGCAGAACCCGAAGTGGCAGTGGGGCGACGTCTACGTCGATCGCCTCGGGCCGGACGCCGCGGTGCTCACGGCCACCTGGTCGATCCAGCACATTGCGCCGACCGGCCATCCCCACGTGATTCGGGGCGCCTGGACGGCGGTGTTCCGGCGGGTCAACGGGCAATGGCTGATCGTGGTGGAGCATTTGTCCACCCCGCCGGCCTGATGATGAACCGGGTCGGGGCGGAGCAACTGGCCGACGTCGAGCAAGGGATCCTTCTCGCCAAGTTGTTCTTCGGGTCCCTGGTCGGGATCTCGCTCCTGGTGGGCGGGATCGGCATCATGAACGTGCTCCTGTCGTCGGTGACCGAGCGGACCCGGGAGATCGGGATCCGGAAAGCCGTCGGAGCGCGGGGTGGTTCGTCTCGAGCGCCTGGGCAATCAGCATCCCGATGGTGTTCACCTGCCGCGCCATCAGGGGTGGCGTCTCGGTCGCCACCGGCTCGGCGAACGGCGGCGTCGCGGTTGTTGTCGTGCCCCACGTATTTCTGGTAGATCTCATGCAGCGGGGCTGCTTCGTATGGCGTCCCGACAGTTTCGCGGTACCAGTTGACCACGATGCTCTGGCCGTCCGGGTTGAGCGAGGGCCAGAGCATCAGGACCACGTTGCCGAGGATCGCGTCGATGGTCGGATCGAGCTGGATCGTGTGCTGGGCCCCGGCCAACTCCGAGGCGTGAAGGCCGCCGCTGATGTCCACGAAGGCCCGCCCCTCGGCGGCGAGGTTGGCGGGCGACGCAATCAGGGCGAGGTACCAGCGCCGCCCTTCGGATGTCTTGCCGAACTCGCGGCCAGAGCCTGGCAATAGCGGACCGATTCTTCGTAGGTGGCCATCTTGTAGTCCGCGCCGACCGCAAAGCCGAGGACTGACTCGGGGGTCGGGATGGTCCGCGGGGCCGCCACAGGGCGGGGCAGCGTCGCGCCGATGACCATGCCGGCGACCAGCGTGAGAGCACGCGAACCATGAGGAAACATCGGTATCTCGGTTGAACGGGTGGGAGACCGACGATAGCGGTGGCCCGCGCCCAGTGGAAGGACTACCTTTTCGGTCCCCTTGACCAAACCACTACCGTGATCGATCGCGCGCACATCGGCCGAACCTGGCCCAGCTGGGAAGTCGAGGTCGAGAAGGGCCGACTTCGGCTCCTGGCCGAAGCCATCGGCGAAACCCGGCCCGAGTACACTGACGAAGCCGCGGCTCGCAGAGCGGGCTACCGGTCCATCGTGGCACCCCCGACCTTCGCCTATTGCCTGGGGGCCGATGATCCGGGAGGCCTCGCCTTTCTCGCCGAGCTGGGGATTCCGGTGTCCCGGCTTCTTCACGGCGAGCAGCGGATCACGATCCACGAGCCGATTTGCGCCGGCGACCGGGTCCGGGTGACTCGCCGGGTCAAGGACATCTATTCCAAGAAGAACGGGGTGCTCGAATTCGTGGTTTGGGAAGTTGCGGTCGACGCGGTCGCGGACGGACGCCCCCTGGCAAGAAACGAATCGATCCTGGTGGTGCGCAATGGCTGACGCGCTCGTTGTCGGCTTGGAACTTCCGTCGCTCGCCATGGGGCCGCTCTCCCGGGCCACGCTGGCGCTCTATGCCGGCGGCTCGGGCGATCACATCCCCCTTCATATCGATTCGGTTTTCGCGAAGGCGGCCGGCTATCCCGATGTGTTCATGCACGGGATGCTTGGGATGGCCTACCTCGGCCGGCTGGTCACGGGCTGGGTGCCGCAGCGGCGGGTGCGGGAAATCGGGGGCCGTTTTGTCGCCATCACCTATCCTGGGGAGGTGCTGACCGCTCGGGGCACGGTGACCGAGGTGGATGCCGCCGGCCGAGCCCGACTTGCCCTCACGCTCACCAACGCCGAGGGCGAGACCAAGCTCACCGGCTTTGCGGTCATCGACCCCGGCTGACCCGAGGAGCTACCATGCGATCAGTCTTCCACGTTTTGACCGCCGCCGCGCTGGTCACCGCGGTCACGCCGCCGGTCGCCATCGGCCAGACGGCCATCGATGCCAGGGTCGACCGCTTCATCGAGGCGGCCCGGAAGGAACGCGGCATCCCGGCCATCTCGATTGCCGTGATGAAGAATGGCCGGCTGGTCCATGCCCGCGGATTCGGTTTCGCGAACGTCGAGCACCAGGCGCCGGCCACGCCGGAGACCATCTACCAGTCCGGGTCGGTCGGAAAGCAGTTCACCGCGACGGCGGTGATGATGCTGGTCGAAGCCGGCAAGATTGCCCTCGACTCCTCCGTCCGGCGCTATCTGACGGACGCTCCCGAGTCGTGGCAACCGATCACCATCCGGCATCTGCTGAGCCACACCTCCGGGCTCGGCGACTATCCGAATGACGTCGACCTCCGGCGGGATTTCACCGAGGACCAGCTGCTGGAGATGGTGTACCGGACTCCGCTGCTGTTCCCCCCGGGCGCCAAGTGGGCCTACAGCAATCTGGGTTTTCTCACGCTCGGCGTTCTGATTCATCGCGTCTCGGGGCAGTTCTATGGTGACTTCCTGGCGGAGCGCGTGTTCGGCCCGCTCGGGATGGGAACCCGGATCATCTCCGAGAGCGATATCGTGCCTCACCGGGCAGCCGGGTACGTCCTCAAGGATGGCCGGCTCAAGAACCAGGACTGGGTCTCGCCGACCTTCAACACGACGGGTGACGGGGCCCTCTATTTCACGGTGCTCGACCTTGCCAAGTGGGACGCGGCGTTGCGGACCGAACGGCTGTTGCGCCGGGAAACCCAAGAGCAGATGTGGACGCCGATTCGGCTGAATGACGGTTCAACGGCCGGGTACGGGTTTGGCTGGAGTGTCCGCACCACGAACGGTCACCGAGTGGTGGAACACGGGGGGGCCTGGCAGGGGTTTCTCACCCACATCGTCCGGTATCGGGATGACGGGCTCTCCGTGGTCGTACTGGTGAACCTCGCCGCGCCCGTTTCCAAACCCGGGGAACTCGCTCACAAGATCGCCGCGCTGTACCTGCCTTCGGTCGCGGAACCCAACGGCAAACCCTAACTGACGGAACAAGGCGATGAGCAAACTGCTGGGTAAAGTCGCCCTGGTGACGGGGTCGGGACGGGGGATCGGGCGGTCGATCGCCCTGAAGCTCGCTTCCGAGGGGGCCTTGCCGTCGCCTGCGCCGGCAGCGTCACCGACGCCGGATTCCCGGACCGGTTCGTCAAGACCGCGCTCGACGAGTTCGGCGGGATCGACATCATCCTCAACAACGCGGGCTATACCTGGGACAACGTGATCCAGAAGATGACCGACGAGCAGTGGGACGCGATCCTCGATGCCCGCCCTTACGCGGAGCCCCGCTCAGCTCCGGTACCCCGGCGAGTCGCGGTCGAGGATGCGTTTCAGGGCTTCGAGGTGTTTGCGGGGTTGGTCGACGGCATCGGGATTGGAGTTCATGGCCCGAACCATCTCGGTGATCACCCGCTCAGGGATCGGGCGGAGCGGCCTGCCGGTGGACATGGCGAGGACCTGCACCATGCAGGCCCGCTCCAGGAAGTACAGGTCGTTCCAGGCCGCGTGAATCGTGGGTCCGGCCACGACCACGCCGTGGTGTCCCAGAAACAGCACCGTTCCGCTCCCCAGCACCTCGGCCATCCGGTCGCCCTCGGTGTTGTCGAGTGCCAGCCCCTCATAATCGTCGAGGTATGCCACCCGGCCGTGGAACTGGAGGGCATTCTGGGACACCATCTCGAGGCGGCCCCGCTCGATGACGGTGAGCGCCGTGGCGTAGGGCATGTGGGTGTGGAGCACGGCCTTGGCGCGAGGGTTGTTCCGGTGGAGCCGGGCGTGAATGAAGAAGGCGGTGTCCTCGACCACGTTGGTCCCCTCGAGGATCCGCCGGTCGCCGTCCGCGAGAACGAGGTCGCTGGCCGTCAGTTCACGCCAATGAAACCCGAGCGGATTGACCAGGAACTGGTGACCGGTTGACTCGACCGCGCAACTGAAGTGGTTGTCGATTCCTTCACTCAGGCCGAGCCGCTCGGCCCAGCGGAGCGCGGCGGTGAGGTCAGTCCGTAGTGTCTGATGCGACAGTGGGGTCGACGGCATGGGTCAGATCGGTTTCTCGGCCATCAGGGCGGCCGTATTGCCTTCGGAGTCGGTGAAAAACGTCATCCAGAGCTCGTAGGTGTCGGCGCGATG
>JAYUZK010000344.1:0-2824 GCA_043751835.1 Gemmatimonadota bacterium
TGCGGAGGGGCGTTCTCAATATCGAGGTTCCACCCTGCCCTGTAAACGGCAGGCGGTCTTTTGCCATCTCATGCGGCGGAACGGTTAACCTCCGAACGAGCGCACCGGCCATTGTACCTCCGTCCTTCACGGCGGAGCGGCATCATGGATTGGCAGGCGGGCATTTGGGCGGTCACCCTCTGGACGGCGGGGCGGGTCCCCACGCTGGTCACCTTCGGGCTCAGGCAAGTAGCGGCAAGCCTTCTGGGCGCGATGGTTCTCGAACGATGGAGTCAGCTTACCGCGTTCTTCCCCAGGGTGGTGGTGGACGAGTTTGCCGTCCTGCCGGATCGCTTCAGGGCCCTGCTCCACCCGCCGAATCGGGCCGAGCTCGAACTGGCGCTCGCCTGGTTCCGAACCACGATCGCCCAGGAGGCCAGACTGGCCTCGCTGTCGCGATCCGGGGTAATCTGGGAAGTGGGCCACGAGATCATGGCCGTCGAGACAGCCGAGGAGCTGGTGACCTGGCGGCGCCGGATTCGAACCGGCCGGGCGCTCGGCCTGTCCGGCAAACTGCCCGAGGCCGAGGCCGCGGTGTCGATCAGCGGTTCGCCTCTGGCACCCGGTCGAAGCTCGCTGTGACCGCGCCAAGCCTTCATCGACCGTTCGATGTACTGATCGAGGCCCTCAAGCGGCCGCGGCCTCATCAAATCAGTCGCCGGGTTTGTCGGGGAACGGCACATCCACCGTCATGCCGTCCCGGGCGATGGTTGCTCCCGGGAACACGGCGGTGGCCTCGGCCAGGAGTTCCGGCGCCTCGCGGTTGTAGCGGGCGCTGATATGGGTCAGCACCAGTCGGCGGACCCCGGCGTCTCTGGCCAGCGAGGCCGCCTCGTGGGCCGTCGAGTGGCCGGTTTCAACGGCGCGGGCAGCCTCGTCGGCGCCGAACGTGGCCTCGTGAATCAGGAGATCGGCCCTCTGAGCGGCCTGCCGGAGACCGGGACAGGGCCGGGTGTCGCCGGAATAGACCACCGTCCGCCCCGGGCGGGCGGGCCCGACCAGTCCGCCATCAGGTCCGACCTCGCGACCATCCGGGAGCGTCACCCGAAGCCCGCGGTGGAGCTGGCCCCAGAGCGGGCCCTCGGGAATGCCTAACGACTTTGCCAGGTCCGGGTCGAACCGGCCTAGCCGGTCCTGTTCGACCAGTGCGTAGCCCACCGTATCCACGCGGTGTTCGGTCGCGAACACCTGGATCTCGTATTCCTTGCGCTTGAGCCGGTCGCCCGGCTTTACCTCGACGATCTCGACCGGAAACTTGGTCCGTTCGACCCCAACGGCCAGCGCCCCTCCCAGAATCCGCTGCGCATGCCTCGGCCCGTAGAGCGTGACCCCGTCTTTCCGGTCGAGCAGCCCCATCGTCCGGAACAGGCCGATCACGCCAAGCATGTGGTCGGAATGGTAGTGCGAAAAGAAGATCTCGGAAAAGGAAAACCCGACGCCGTACCGCATCATCTGGCGCTGGGTCCCTTCGCCACAGTCGAACAGAATCATCTCGCCCTCGCGCATCAGCGCGAGGCCGGAAACGTTCCGCTCCACCGTGGGGCAGGCAGCCCCGGTTCCGAGAAAAGTGACTCCCAGCATGGCGGAGAAAGTAACCTCGCCACGAGGGCTCTGCCGACCCTGCGGGGCGGCCTACACCAGGACGTTGACCTGCTGTGCGATACCGGTGGTGCCGTTTTCGTTGATGAAGAAGCCGGACCGGGCGATCTCGGCGCTCGGCTGATTCGAGGGGTCGGTCACGGTGAAGGGCGTGGCGACCGATCCGGTGTAGATCGCGCCGACGCCCTTGGCGGCGAGGGTCGTCGCGGTGAGCCCGCCCGTGGTCCGATCAACCAGAGCCAGCTTGGAGAAGATCGGGTCGCCTTCGTCGATGAAGCCGTTCCCGTCGCCGTCATATTTGGCCAGCTCGGCAAAGCCGTTCCCGGTCTGGCCTACCAGCTCGGTTTTGGGATCGATCTGACCATCGCCGTTGGCGTCGATTCCCAGCACGCTTCCGCCCAGCGACAACGCCGACTGGGTGGCCGGGGGTGCGGCTGGGTCTGGAGCTGCCGGTACGGGAGCTGCCCGAAGCGAGGTGGTCTCGGTCCGCGCGTAGGCCCGGGCCAGATCGAGGGCCTGGGCGAAATCGATCTGCCGCCCGTCGGCGGTGGAGACCGAGCCGGACGCCCTGAAGCTGGTCGCCTCGACGTCTCGGTAACTCTCGCGCCGGGAGTATCGGACCTCGAACCGCGTGGGAGCATCCTGCTCCGGAGCGTTTCGCGCCGCCTCGATCCGCTTGACCAGTGCATCGATCTTGTCGGCGATCCTGCCCGGATCCTCGGAGGTCTTTCCTTTGAGGTACTTCTCCACCAGCTGGATCAGCTTCCGGATGTCCCGGGATTCCTCGTCCCCCCGGAGGTAGTGATCCTGGTGTTCATGGCCCTGCGCCGCGCCGCCCCCCGAGCCGGCCCGGACCTGGAGCCGCTCGGTGATCGACTGCCGCGCCTCGAAGAGGTGCGCGCTCGACAATTGGACATCGGAGGCCACGATCCGCATGAGTTCCACTATCGGATCGGGTGGGCGGGACTTTAGTGCGGGGTCAGAAGACCTTGACCTGGATCGTGATCTTGCCGGGGTTCTTCCGGAGTTCGTCGATCAGCTTTTCGAGCGCGGCGGACACCCGACGAATGTCGCTGTAGAGGAGGGTGTCCGTCATCAGCTTGCCGACCGTTCCGTCGCCCCGATTGATCTTCTGGAGCAGACTGTCGAACCGCTGGGCCGTGGTGGTGAACTGGGCACTGCTCAC
>JAYUZK010000345.1:0-4050 GCA_043751835.1 Gemmatimonadota bacterium
TCCCACAGATGTTGCTTCCCGAACGGGTACTTGCTCCCCGCGTAGTAGTTGCTCAGGAAGGGGTGAAACATCACCAGGCCAGGCAGGCCGGAGATCGCATTGTCGGGGCTTCGTGGCCACGTGGTCATCACCAACTTGGGGAGGACCTTTCCGCCAAGCTCGAAGCATCGGATGTTCGCCCGGGGATCGACCTGGCGGAGTTCGTACTGTGGCGGCGAGCCGGAGGCCGGGACCGGCGGGAGCCGGAGCCAATGGTTGGTCTCCGGCGCCTCCAGCTGCGCGATCACATCGACGCCGCCGGCCGCCTTGGAGAGAATGCCCCCGACCTTGGCGGTCACGTCGGCGAGGTTGGAGACATAGCACTGGAATAGCGCCGTGTTGAGCGGGACCAGGCCGAGCGTGGCGTCGAACTGGATCGACTGTGGCGGAGCAAAGCCCGTCCGCTCGACCGCTGTGTCCGCCCGCCGGCTGAACTTCCCATCGCCTTGGTAGACGAAGCCCCCTTCGATTCGGTGGAAGTCGGGATTCTTGGGCGTGACCGCGATGGTGAGTCGATCGTTGGGGTTGAGTTGGGCGCTGAACGCAAGATCGCTGCCGAAGGTCGTGAGCACCGGCGGCAGCTCGACGTCGTTGAGCTTCAGCGAGACGGCGGCCTCCGTGGTCCGGCCATAGCCGCAATTCTGGTGATCGGGCGAATGCCGGAGCTCGAGCACCGCGACATGGATGAAGAAGATGTCCATGGGCTACTGGCCGGCGTTCGGATTGATGCCGGAACTCAAGTCGAGGCCGAGGTCTTTGGCAAAGCGTTCGATCGACGCGCCCGCGAGGTGGAGCCCCCGGAGGGCGTCGAGGTCGACGGAGAACCCGTTCACGATTTTGCCGTTGGCCAAGGCGATCTCGATGGTCACCAGTCCTTCGGTGAGGAACTGATCGAGCGGAATGGTGAGGAAGGTCGGGCTGTCCTTGCCGGCGGCCGTCACATCCTGGCGCTGCAACTCCCGCCCGCCTCGGCCCCGCACCGTGAGGACCGTCCCCTTCCGGACCGCGCTCGGGATCTGGGCGACGAATCGCGCCTTTGCCTGGGCCAGTTTGACTGTGACCGGCCCCACGCCAGGCCCCGCGATCCGAACCCGCACCGGACCGACCGAGGGTGCTCCGGTTATGATCGCGATGGCCACCTTGATCGGACCGACCGAGGGCTTTCCGGCAAACAGCCCGCGCAACGACACCGGCCCGACCGATGGCCGCTTCCCGGGCGAAACGTCGGGCACGGCCGACCGGCCCGGGTCGCCCTTCTCCGGCTTCCACGACGCCGCATCGAGGTCGGGAAAGCTGATCGCGCAGGTGCCGGGATCGATTCCATCCACCCGCGCAAATCCCTTGGCGTCGAGGAACCCTTCAACGGGCTTCTTGTCGGGCGGGACCACGCGGTAGCGTTCGTGGGGGATCGGCTTCCCCTTCTGATCGACCAGCTCGATCTCGATCCAGCTCGATTTCTTCGGATCGCCGGTGAACAGGAGGGGCGAGCCCTTGACCGCCTGCATGGCGCCTTCGACGGCGCAGTTGGTCCGGGTGAACGCCGCACCCTTGGCCTTGGCGGCGCCCATGGTGAATGCCTGCGGGCTGCCGGCCCCGCCACCCGCATCACCGATCATGACGGTGGGACATCCGGGCGGCATGATCGTCCCGCCATGGGCCGTCAGATCGCCGACCCGGGCTGCCGGGAGCCCGCCGATCATCACGGTAAACGATCCCATGGCGATCACGTCGGGCGGACCGACGCAGACGCACATGTCGGTGACCCGCGCCGCCGGAAATCCGCCGATCAGCGTCGTGGGGTCCCCCGGACCCGCGATCGGGCCGCCGACATGAGGAACCAGCACCGTGATCATCGGACAGACGTGCATGTCCAGCAGGCGGGCGGCAGGCATCGACACAGCAGGCAATCTCTCCGCCCGGCGGGCCGCTGTCCAGCCCGGGCAGACCACCGGGCGACGCGATATCTTGAGGAAACTGGAAGGATGGCGGAATGGCAGGGACCATCGAGATCGTCGGCGTCTACCCGGTCGACACCGCGGAGCCCGTCCACCTCGTCGAGGTGCTCGTGAGCGACGCCTTCGAGGACGTCGACTGGCCGTCTTTCACCCAGAGCCCGCCGGACATCGTGGCGGATGTCGATGAGGACAGCGACGCCGACAACGAGGCGGTCCCCCACGGCGAGCAGCCGGTCGAACAACTCGCGGACGGGCGGACCCGAGTCGTCTTCTTCTACCACAATCTCGACGTCGCGCGCCCGCTTACCTCGCCGTTCGGGGACCTGCAGCTGCCGAGCCCGACGAATCGGCCGGCCCGGCTCGCCGGCATCACCTACGGCCCGCCGTTCTGACCGAGCGGTGCGGCATCATTCGACCGCCACGCAGTTGCCGCGTTGTCTCACTTTGGTGATAGCTTTGGTGCTTCCGTGCTCACCACCAGTAAGAAGGCGATTTGATGCCCGCCGAGTTCCTTGCCAGGCACATTGATCGGCCCTTAGCCGGAGAGTGGCCGGAGCCGTTCCGCCCGCTCCGGCTCTTTCTCGGAGCCGGAGCGATGCCCGTGGAAGTCGCGGTCTTCGAGGCCACCCGTCAGCCCACCACCGCGGAACTCCGCCGTCTCCACGAGGCCCGCCTTGGCAAGAGGGCAACGCCGGTGGTGGTGGTCGCCTTGTTCGGCAATGATCGAGCTTTTATAGCTGGCGCAACGGCTGACCCGCTGATGGTCGTTGCCAATGCCTCCCGCGATCAGGTCGAACGCCTCTGCGATGCGGCCCTACGCGCCGCCGATCGCCATGCCGCCCTCCGACTGCTGGAACACGCCCTCGGCCAGATGGACGCCCCGATCGCGGGGCTCCGCAACGCTGGCCTTTTCGCCCTGCACGAACTCGAAGCCGGCGTACCCCGGCGGGAAGACTGGGCCCGCGCCACCACCAAGGGGCGCGGCGTTCTCAGCCACCGCAGCCGCCAGCTTATTGAGCGGCTCGGCTTCGGGTTCGAGCCGCTACCGGGCCCCGCGTCGATCCTGATCGCCGAGGGTACCAAGATTGCCGTGGCGGTCTTTCTCGACCGCCCCGATGAGATCGAGCCGGCGGCGCCCTTGTTCGACGGCGTCTCACCGATCTCGTGGGCACTGGCCCGGGCCGACCGCGAGAATCTCGATTACGTCGTGGTCTCCGCCGGCAGCACGATCCGGGTCTACCCCGTCAAGCCGGGAGTCGGTACCGGGCGCCGGGGCCGGACCGAGACATTCGTTGAGGTAAACCTCGACCTGGTGCGCGAGGACCAGGCCGGATACCTGTGGCTCCTCATGAGCGCTGACGCGCTCCGGGCCGGGGGCACGTTCACCGAAATCCTCGAGCGGAGTGCCGACTACGCGGCGGACTTGGGCGTTCGGCTGCGAGAACGAGTCTACGAGGATGTTGTTCCCGGTCTGGCGCGGGCGTTGGTCAACGCGAGGCGGCTTCGAAAGCCGAGCCCGGAAGCGCTCCGGGACACCTATGAGATGGCATTGCTGGTGCTGTTCCGTCTCTTGTTCGTGGCATACGCCGAGGACAAGGAACTGCTCCCACTTCACACCAACTCAACCTACCGGAAGCATTCGCTCAAAGGCATCGCCAAGCAGCTGGCCGACGCCCAAGCGAAGAGTGCCGCGTTCGAAACCGAAGCCTTCTACTTGGACCGAGGTCGGCCAGCTCTGGAAGGCCGTCGATCGGGGCAATCGGAGCTGGGGAGTTCCCGCCTACAACGGCGGGCTCTTCTCGGCGGACCCGGACAGCGCACCCCTCGGCGCCAAGCTCGACGCGCTCTCGCTCCCCGACACTGACTTCGGCCCCGCGGTAGCCGCCCTGCTGCTGGATCAGACCGCCGAGGGTGGACCCGGACCAATTGACTTCCGGTCACTCGGGGTCCGTGAGTTCGGGACCATCTACGAGGGACTGCTCGACAGCGAGCTGTCGGTGGCCGAATCAGATCTGGCCGTCGACCCGAAGACGAAGGCCTACCTTCCGGCCAAGGG
>JAYUZK010000346.1:0-6995 GCA_043751835.1 Gemmatimonadota bacterium
GCTGCCCTGGGCGACGGAGAAGATGATCTTCTCCTTGAGGGATTCTTCCTTCACGGTCTTGTAGATGCTCCGGAGGAAGCCGGCGTTTTCCGCACCGTGCGACTGGCCCAGCCAAAAAATCGCATTCTCCCGGAGGTTGCCGGGGGCGGAACTCTTGACGGCATAGTCGCGGAGCGCCTGTAACGCCTTGGGCGAACTGTTCTGGGACAGCGCGAAGATCGCCTTCTCCTGAACAGACTCGTCGGTTGAGGCTCGGAGAATCGAGTCGAGGGCGCCGGCTGCTCGCTCGCCGCCCGCCTGGCCGAGCCAGAATACCGCTTGCTCGCGGACCTCGGGGTCCGGATCCGAGCGCACCGCCGACAGGAGCATCGACTCCGCGTCCAAGCCGGAATGCTGCGAGATCAGGAAGACGGCCTTCCGGCGAAGGCAGGTCGAGCCCTCGTCGCGCCGCGCCATCACCTTCTTCAGGATCGGCATGGCCCGGTCTTCGTCCATCTGCAGCAGGGCGTTCAACGCCGACATCTTCTCGTCGTCATCGTCGTCGCCGCATTCGCTTCGGCGTCCCCACTGACCGGCCCGCGCAATCGTGGTGGCCACGCGAGCGATTCCCCGGCCGCCGGCGCGGGTCCGGTCCTCGCCGGCCGCCACCGCCACGGATTCAACCTCGGCGGCGGCCTTGGCATCACCGCGCTGCGCCAGCCTGGCGTTGATGCGGGCGAGCAGATCGCCGGCGTCGTCGCGGGTCCGCGCGGCGGGGTAGGTCTGCCGCTGCGTGTTCAATGCCGCCCGGGCGGCGGCCAGGTTGTCGTTCGAACCCGCGCGGTACCGGGCCAACGCCTCCCAGTAGTAGGCGTCGGGCGAGTAGCTCGACTTCGGATGGCGGCCGTAGATCTGCTGGAACAGATAAGCCGCCTGGCTGTAGCTGCCCCGGTTGAGGGCTCCCCGGGCGGCCCGGTACAGCGAATCCGCGGGATCTTGCTGATCGCGGCTGATCTTCGGGGCTTCGATGACCGCGCCCCGGTCAATTCGGGCTGCGGGTTGCGGTGCCTGGGCAGCCGAGGTCGCGAGAAGCAGGAAGGGAATCATCGTCAGCATATCGGTGGTCTCCTTGATTCTATGGATTACGCCGCGGGGCCGGCCGGAATCGCATTCCGGAGCCGCGGGCGGATCGCCCGTTCGGCCATGTTGTCGTCGATCAATGCGCGCTCGCCGCCCGGGCCGTTCGGGGCGAGCTGCGCGATCTGCGCCAGCAGCATTTCGAGATCCTCCAGCAGACGCCGAATCTGCGGGTCCGTGAGCCGCGGCGAGTCGAGCAACTGGCGGGTCTCCGCGAGGAGATCCCGGCTGCTGGCGCGAAACTCCTCGGTGACGTGGCCGGTTTGATAGTCGGTCAGCAGGTAATCCACGCGCCGCAAATGATTGAGTGCGTAATAGCGAACCACCGTCTCGCCTCGCGCTTCCTGGGCTGGGCGCTCCCGCGTCGCGACCGTCGCCGCGGGGGCGCCGGTTGCACCCGACCGAAGCTCCGGCACCATCCAGCGGCCGATCGCGACGCCTAACGCGAGTACCGCCGCCAGCGCCAGCGTGGTGCGGAACCAGATCCGTCTCCGGTTGGCGAGGTTCACGACGTCGGTCCTGGCCGGGGCCCGGTTCCGCCGCGCCGCCTCGATCCGGTTCCAGATCTCGTCTCGCGGGGTTGCGGGCGGGTCTCGATACTCGCCTGCCACCTCGCGAATCCGCTCGTCCAATCGTTCGTCGGTCATTGGGTCACCCATTCTCCAGCAAAGACGGCCAGCAGCCGGCGCAGCTTGGCCCGGGCCCGGCTCAACTGGGCCTTCGAGGTCCCGGCCTGAATGCCGAGGGATGTGGCGATTTCCTCGTGGGTATAGCCTTCGACATCGTGCATCAGGAACACCGTCCGGTATCCATCGGGCAGCCCGTCGATCGCCCGGTTCAGTTCGACCTTCAGATCAGGCTCGGCCGGCCGGGCCCCGTCGGCCGGCCGGTTCACCGCCTCGTCCAACTCGACCTCGCGCGACGCCGACCGGCGGCTCTTCCGGAGTCCGTTATAGATCACCGAGTAGGCGATGCTGGTGATCCAGGTCGAGAGGGCCGCCTCACCCCGGAACGTGCCTAACCGGCTGAAGACCCGGATGAACGTTTCCTGGGTGCAGTCGGCGGCCTGGTCGGCCTCGCCGGTGAGCCGGTAGGCCAGCCGGTAGACCCGGTCCACATTCTGGTTGTACAGTTCCCGTTCGGCGGGGGGATCACCCCGCAGTACGCGGCTTACCAAGTCGCTGACTGTCACCAGGCTCCGGAGCGTTCGGGGTGGCGCGGTTACGTCGGGTATGACATGGGATCGGCCTCAAGGGTTGCATCGGATCCGGTGGGGAGGCAACTTGGCGCCATGGCGGAAATCGCCGGCGTCCGCCTGCAGGATCTGCACTTCAGCGGCTCTGAATTGCTCCATTGATATCGCAATGCCTTATGCCGCAATCGGATGGCACTGTTTCATAATGACTGATTCAGTTATTTTCGTCACCATGCCCCGTTCCAGAGACCCCGCCAGACTCGACCAGATCGTGGCCGCCGCCACTCAGGCGTTCACGACGAGCGGCTTCGACCGCGCCAAGATCAGCCAGATCGCCGAGCGAGCCAGGATTGGCCCGGGAACCGTCTATCTCTATGTCGAGGACAAGGAATCGTTGTTCGAGCTGGCCCTGCTCCGGGCTCTCGAGAGCCCGTTGGCCGCGAACCCGGCCTTGCCGTACCGAAAATCCCCGGCGGGGGCTAGGGCCCGTCTGATCGAGGACTGCCTTCACGAGGTGGCCCACTTCCCTCAGCTTTGGGTGGCGAACCAGCGGAGAAATGTCACCGAATCCGTGGCGGAGTTTGATGGGATCCTGCTCGAAATGGCGCAATGGCTCCGGCGGTACCGAAGCGCCGTCGCGCTGGCCGAGAGAAATCGGACCGACCGGCCTGAACTCGGGGCCCGGTTCGACAAGGTCGTCTGGGGAGATCTCCATCAGCGGCTCACCACCTACATCGCGACTCGGGTTCGGACCGGCCACCTCCAGCCGGCCGGCCCGCCCGCCGGCCTGGCCCGCTTTACGATCGACGCCTTGATCGCCGCAACCGTCTCGGGTCCGGTGGCGGGGCCGGGGGCGGAGACAACCGCCTCCGTGGTTGGGGACGACGTCCTGGTTCAGTGGGTCGGGGCCGCGCTTCGGGGATCACGGAACGGCCTGCCACTCCCGGCCCATCCGGGCCAGAATCCCGCCTAACAACTCGATCCCGTCCCAGAGATTCTGAAGGCGGAGGTTCTCGTTTTCGCCGTGCTGGTTGTTGTCGTGGTTGACGATCGGCACGATCGCGAACGGCATGTCGAGGACCTTCACGAACTCCGCCAGCGGGAGACTTCCGCCGAGGGTAGGTACCCGGATGATCCGGTGGCCGAGGAGTTGGTCGGCGGAGCGGAGGAGGGCGCCCGCGCCGGGGGAGTCGAGGCCGGTCCGCGCGGCGGCATAGCCGCCGGACCAGGTCACCTTGATGAGCCTGGGGTGGGACCGCCTCGTCATCGAATCCGGGTCGGCTGAAACGATGTGATAGCCCAAACGGCGGATGTGGGCCTCCACGAGCTGCTGGATTCGTTCCGGAGTCTGCTTCGGCACCAGCCGGAAATCGAGATAAGCCTCCGACACAGGCACGATCAGGTTCGCGCCGCCGCCGTGGGCCCGGCCGCCGGACAGGCCGCTGATGTTGAGGGCGGGAAGCGCCAACTGCTCGGCGAGCAGCGCGGGCTCATTCTCCGTCCGGCCGAGCCCGAGCTCCTCCTTCAACTGCTCGTCGACCGCGGGCATTGCCCGGAGCGCCGTCCGTTCCGCGGCCGTCACCGGGGTGACGTCGTCGTAATAAGCGGGCACCGTGATCCGGCCCTCGATGTCGCGCATCGAAGCCAGGAGATGGACCATCATCGCGTTCGGGTTTGGAGCCCAGTTCCCATAGTGGCCGCTGTGGAGCGGCCGGGTGGGTCCGTACACGGTCAAATTGGCGCCGATCACCCCGCGGACGCCGAACACCACCTGGGCGGCTCGGGTCTGGTGCACTGGACCGTCGCAGAAGATCCAGAAGTCGCCACCCAGGAGGCTCCGATGCTTGGTGAGGATCGCGGCCAGGTTGGCGGAGCCGGCTTCTTCTTCCCCCTCGAAAAAGAACTTCAGGTTGACCGAGAGCGGCGTGCCATTGGCCCGGAGCGCATCGATGGCCCACAGCATGGCGATGATCGGCGACTTGTCATCGCTGGCGGAACGGGCGAACACTCGCGCCTCCGGGTCGAAACGCCCGCCCGGGGCCTCGAGCGGCAGGGTGCGGACGCCCGGCCCCATCGGGCCGGAGCGGAGGATCGGTTTGAAAGGGTCGCTCGCCCATTTCGAGGAATCGATCGGCTGCCCGTCGTAGTGGGCATAGAACACCACCGTGCGGGTGGCGCCGGGCGTCTTGAGTTCGCCGAAGACGGCCGGCGGGGCACCATCGGCCTCGAGGATTCGGGCCGAGATGCCTCGCCGCTCCATCATGCCCATCAGCGCCGCGGCGTTCCGCCGAATGTCGTCCACGTTGGAGGCAACGTTCGGAAGGGCCAGAAAATCAACCAGCTCCTTCACGATCGCGGCCTCGTTCCGCTCCCGGAAGGCGCGGATCTGATCCCGGAGGGGTGTCTGAGCGGTACCGGTGGACGTCAGGGCGGCGGCCAGCAGGGCCGGTAGCAAGAAGCGTCGGATCATGAGGACGAAGTACTCCGGTGCATGGCGGCCACCAATTCCTTGACGAACTTGGCTGCGACCAATCTCGATCGAGGCGATGGATCGTTGGCTGGATTGAGTTCCACGACGTCGGCACCGACGATCCGGCCTTCGAGCTGCTGGATCGTCGCGAGCACGTCGCGGACCGAGAGGCCACCCGGCTCAGGGTGAGAGATTCCCGCTATGAAGGCCGGGTCGAGGACATCGAGATCGAGCGAGATATAGACCGGCTGGCTGAACCGCAGGCGCGGCGGGCCGTTCCACCGCCGCATGTCCAGCACGTCCACCCCGTACTTCGCCGCCTGGTCCCACTGATGGCGATTCAGCGTGCGGATCCCGACTTGCACCAGTCGATCGGCCAGTCGGTCTTCCATGACCCGGGCAAACGGGCAGGCGTGAGACAGCCGGTCGCCCTCGTAGTCGTGGTAGAGATCGCCGTGGGCGTCGAAGTGAAGGACGGCGAGTTGAGGGTATTGCTCCCGCATCGCCCGGAGAACCGGGTAGGTGACCGAGTGATCGCCGCCGAGAACCAGCGGCCGGCGGCCCTCGCGGAGCAACCGGCGAACTCCGGCAGTGATGGGTTCCAGAACGGCCGCGGCCGGGGCGTCTGCGGGCAGATCGAGATCGCCCGCGTCCTCCAGGATGCCCGGGGCGGCGGTGTCGAGCCCATCTTCGGTCCAGGTGTTGCTCGACGGCCAGTTGAGCGTGGCCCGGATGACGGGAGGGGCCTCGGCGGCTCCCCGCTGATACGACGACGCGCCGTCGAACGGCACGCCGAGCAGCGTTGGGGTCAGTGCTTGGGAATCCACGCCGCCCGTTTCCAGGTGGGTGTGGCGAATAGATCCATCGTCACGGCAGGATTGATCTTCCAGTCCCGATACACCTCGTGGAAGTAGAGCTTGCCGTCGCGAAGGAAGACCACCTCGGTCCCGATCCAGCCGTTGCCCAGCTTGACGACCTTGTCGAAACTGATGTCGGAAGCGGAACCGCCCGGGCCCGGCTCCAGCACCCGGAGCAGGATCAGCCGGTCCTTCTCGACCCACAGTTCCGAACCGGGGACTCCGATCACCCAGACCGGCGCCCCCTTCCAGGTATCTTCGCGGAGCTTGCCCAGATCGAACTTCTCGGCCTTGGCCAGCTCGATGGTCCGCTCGGGCGCCTGGTTGTAGACATCGAAGGCGAGGATCTCGAGAATGTTCCGTCCGAGGGCGGCCCGGGTGAGTTTTCGCTGGTCAAACCCGAAGGTCGAGTCGCCGCGGTAGAGGAACGCCTTGCCGCTGTCCACCGGGGCCACGTCGATCCGGAGGCCACCCGGAACGACCGCGGCTTCCCACCACTCCTCCTCCGGGCGGCCGTCGGAGAATATGGCCCTCTGCACGAAGGAGAGGGTCCGGTACCACTTGCCGGCGTACCGGGCGTGCATGGCCCGGATCACGTCGTCGCCGGACTTGGGCTGATCGCCCGAGACCGGCCGGGCCAGCATGGCGAGCAGCAGCAGCGAAACAGTCAGCAAGGGTAGCTCCGTAGGATGGCGATGCATCCGGAATGTAGCCTGAGTAGTTTCTGAGCGAGACGGCTGTCCTCGAACCCCGGGGTCATGATGGCAACTGTGTCGGACAAGAGTCGCGCGCTCACGATGGTGCTGGGTCTGCTTCTGGGCTGGGTGGGCGCCCACCGGTTCTATGCGGGCAAGATCGGCACCGGTCTCCTGATGCTGGGTACCGGCGGCGGCCTCGGCGTCTGGTACCTCATCGACAACATCATGATCGCGAGCGGGACCTTCCGCGACGCCGAGGGCCGGCTGATCACGCGGTGGGATCCGGGGCAGGGGGAATTGTCGGGGATGCCGCAGGAACTGATGGACGAACTCTATGCCCTCCGAACGGAGGTCAACGAGCTCCACGAGCGAATGGACTTCGCGGAGCGGCTGCTGGCCGAGCGGTCCGGCACGGGCGGCGCGAGCAAGGGGACCCTCAGGCCGGGACCCGCGACCTAACCCGGCTCGACGACCTCGACTGGATCTCCCACGGGTATATAGAGATGTCACTCAATGTGTCAGTAACCCTGGGTCAGGCCTTGCGCCCGCGCGTTCCACAAAGGCTGGAGCACAAACGCCGGCCAGGGTGTCGAGTGGGTCGCCACGCCGTCCAAGTCGGGTACCCGTAGCGCGCGAGGCTGAGGGTTCCACACGCTGGA
>JAYUZK010000347.1:0-5573 GCA_043751835.1 Gemmatimonadota bacterium
CGGCCGTGGCGATCGCGGTCGAACTGCTGCAGTACCTCAGCGTGTCCGGGTTCTTCATTACGGCGGCCCTGACTTACACCGGGGGCCTTCAGGGGGCCGCCGACACCAAGAGCCCATTCTACATCTCGGTGTTGTCGCAGATCATCCTGCCGCTCGGGCTGCTGACCGTGCTCGGGACGTTCCGGACCCTGCAACCGACCGATATTTGGCTTGCGATTCTACTCGGCCATGCGACCCGGTGCGGGCTCTCGATCGTTCGATTCCGCCAGGGGCGCTGGCGCAGTATCGCCGTGGACCTTACGACGAGGTAGCTCGACGCGCTCGTCCGACGGCCCCGTCGCCTCAGCGAACCGCGTACACCGTCCCGCCGGTGCTGCCGCAATAGACCACGCCGTCCGCCACCACCGGGAACGGAAGCGAGCGCAGGGTGTAACTCTAGTGGAGAAAGCCATAGAGCAGATCAATCATGGCGCGTGGCTCCAGGTCATTTCCAGACGGCGATCTGGTCCATCGGCTTCCGATGGATGTCGGGAACCTTCGCATCCTTGGCGGGATACCCCACCGGCATCACCAACATCGCCTTCTCGTTGGCCGGCCGACCCAGCAACTGGGCCAGGAATCCCATCGGGTTCGGCGTGTGCGTGAGCGTCACCAGGCCCAGCATGTGCACTGCCGCGATGAAGAACCCGGCCGCGATGCCGCAGGATTCCTGGGTGTAGTAGTAGGTCCGTTTGCTGCCGTCCTCCCGGATGCCATGCGACTGGCGGAAGAGCACCACGACCCACGGTGCGTCGGTGAGATGCGGCTTGTGCTGGTCGGTGCCGAGCGGCGCCAGGGCCTCGGTCCACTCCTCGGGTGCGCGACCGTGATAGAACTCGTGCTCTTCCTTCTCGGCCGCCTCGCGGATCTGGCGCTTCAAATCGGGATCGGAGACCGCCACGAACGTCCACGGCTGCTGATGCGCGCCGCTCGGCGCCGTGCCGCCGGTCTTGATGGCCCAATCGATCAGTTCCCTGGGCACCGGATCCTTCGAGAAATGCCGCGTGGTCCGGCGGCGGTTCATTTCCTCGTAGAAGGCCCGCGCCTGCTGGACCGATTGCTCGAGCGGCCGCCGGGTGAACTCGAGCGGCACGAAAGGATGGGACTTGGCGGCGAACGGATCGCGGGTCGAGTTGTCCATGCGAAGTCGTTTCAGCGTTGAAGTGAACGCCCGGTCAGGGGCGCGGTATCGCCTGACTGCGGGCCGGCCAGCGGCCTTTCAGGAAATGATCGATGGCATCGATGGTCTCGCCCGGCCGCTCGTACTGGGGCCAGTGTCCGACGCCCTCGAGCACCAGGATCCGGGCGTTAGGCTGCCCTGCCACCCATTCGCGCGCCCCCTCCACCGAGAAGTTGTCGCGGTCGCCCATTCGAGGGGATGGTCGCAGACGCCGACCAGGGCCCGGCAGCGATCCGCTTGCTCAACGCCTTCCGGGCGACGGAATCCGTCCGCCGCGCCTGGCTCGCCCGGACCTGAATGGTTCAGCGCATAACTGTAATAGACCACGCCCAGCGCAGACCAGGCGATCACCGCGAACGAGTCGGCCCCCACTGCCTTTCGAAGTAATTCCAGGTCGGCCATGTCGCGCTGGACCGAAGTCTTTCCGGAGGGCACCGTGTCCAACATGCCGCGACCCCGCGGATCGTAGAGCACCAGCCTCCGGCCGACCGCGAGGCGGTCGAACACCTTCCGATGGTAGAGCGCGGCGGGAATGATGACCGTTCGGTGGGCTCTTGTCCGTGATGACGCCGGATTCGGTCGAAGGGTTTGACAAGCTCGATCGCTCACTCTGGCAGCGGACCGCCGCCGCGGAGACCGGTTGCAGCGGCGGACAGTAGGGCGGCGTCGGCCGGTGCCCACTCTCGGCGGGACCATCGCGGCGGTCTGCCTCCTCGGCCTGGCGGGTTGTGGCTTGGGGCCGACGACCAGCCTGGTCGATCCCCCCGATGCGCCAACATCAAGCAATGTCGACATCCCGGCGGTGGAAACCCAGTTGGTGGTTCCTACTTGCGACGGCTCCGGCGAGGGTCGTCCAGTAGATCGCCGAGTGAAAGCGTCGCGCCTTGATCTGGGCGGCCACGCTGACCAGAACAATCACCGCGAAGATGGCCGTGCCGACCAGATAGCCAAGCCCCATCGACATCGACACCGCGTCGCCGCCGGTTTCGCCGAGCGTGGTGGCCGCGATCTTGATGGAGCCAGAAGCCCAGCGTAACGGCGGGAACTTTGTCGGCCGGTCGTCGGTTGCTTGCTCCATCGGGCTCCTATGCCCTGTTGTTGGACCCGAACCGGCGTGTGGGATTGCGTCGACGATTCCGCCGCGCCGGTTTTCGGTCTATTTTCCGTGCTGGCCCGAGACATCGGGACTATCAGGGGAGGATGCCGTGGCGACAACGTATCTTAGGGTTTTGGGCTTTCTGTTCCTCACCGCAGCCTGCCGCCGGTCCCTGCCTTCGGTGGATACCGGGTTCGCCGCCAAATGGCCCGAGACGAATTTCGCCTTGGCGCCCGCCGAACGACTGTCGCCGCCGGTTGCGGCGCGAGTGGCCGCTTACGCCGCAATAGCGTTGTTCGAGGGATGGGCGGCGGCGTCGGTCGCGGTCGAGGCGCAGACCACCGTCCTGCGAGCCCTCTACGCCGACGGGTTTCCTTCGACCGCCGTCGCGATCACCCGCCTGCATGATTCGCTGATCACCGTCCGGCGCACCATCGGCGTGCCCCAAGATGTCGCCGGCGCATCGCGTGACTACGGGGCGCGGCTCGGAGTGGCCATTGTCGAGTGGGCCCGGCGGGACGGCTTTGCCGAAACCCGCAGCCTTCCATTCGCGATGCCCGTTGGTCCCCAGTCCTGGGTCCCGACGGCCACGCCAGCCCAGTACCGGAGCCAGAACCTGTCGGGCGCCACGGACATCATCCTCCTGGACAATCCAACCGGGAAGGCGGAGCCGCGCACCGAGAGTGAGCGGAGTTTGACGGTCAACCGGCCCAAGCGGCCAGGCACCACACCGGGGAATTCATTACTCGATCAGCAACGAGAATGGAGCGGCGCAAGGTCGCTGCATCGGCCAGACCGTCATGCGGCGGGTTCACACGCGACGTTAGCACGGCAAGGCATCGCGGAAGTCGGAGGAGGCTCGAGATGATGGAGGTTCTGGTCGGCGTACTGGCGGGCGTCCTGTCGGGCCTCTTCGGGATCGGAGGCGGCATCATCATCGTGCCCGCCCTGCTCGTCTTCAAACGGATGAGTCCCGAGCGCGCGACGGGAACTTCGCTCACCGCGCTTCTCCTGCCCGTCGGGGCACTCGCGGTCTGGCACTACTATCGACAAGGCTTCGTCGATGTCCGGTCAGGCATCTGGCTCGCGCTGGGCATTTTTCTCGGCGCCTATGTCGGTGCCCGGTTGGGGACCAGCATCCCGGCCCGGGAGGTACAGCGAGGCTTTGCCGTCCTCCTCGTGCTCGTCGCCATCCATCTCTGGGTCAAGGCCGCCTGACCGGCCGCCGGGTCACGCCCGCACGAAGGTGCCCTTCGGATTGGCGCCCGTCACGATGGCGTCGAACGGCTGCCCGATCCGGTCGGCGAGCAGCAGGGCCGCGGCCTGTTTCCGGGCGAACATGATGGACCACCTCGAAGAATCGGGCCACGTCCAGCATGTCCGTTCCCTCAAAGACGACGGTCCGTCCATCGAGACGCCGAACGCCGTGGATGAGCACCAGAATCTCCGTCATGAGGCCCCGAAACGGCGGCGAGCATCACCAGCAGGGCGATCGACCTCGAACGGCGCACTCAACAAGCTGGGCCCGCAGATCCAGTGGATCCACAGTTATGTCACCGACGATAAGATCTATTGCATCTACAACGCGCCCAATGAGACCATGGTCATGGAGCATGCCAAGCTGGGCGGCTTCCCGGCCAACCGCATTCCCCGCGTCGGCACTATCATCAACCCGACCACGGCCGAATAGCTCTCAGTAGCGCTTCGCCGGAGCGGCGCCAATCTGGCTCCGCTTCGGCAGCAGGGCCGTCCCCCCCTGCACCACCACCTCGCCGTCCCGGATCACCCACTCGACCTTCGTCAGGTCGTCCAGATTGGTGTCCGGCGTCCCCCGCACCACCAGCACGTCCGCCAGCTTGCCCACCTCGAGCGTCCCCAGCTTGTCTTCCATGTCGAGCAGCGTCGCGTTGCTCCTGGTCGCAATGACCAGCGCCTCCGGAATCGAGAACCCGACCGAAACGAAGTTCTTGAGCTCCGTGATGTAGGGCCCCGGCAGCCGGCGATACCAATCGCTGACGAGATCGGTGCCCAGCCCGAAGGTAACGCCGGCCTTCTTGAGGCGGCGGAACACGTCGAGGTTCGCTTCCTTGCCGAACGTGAACCGGCGCGATGTCGAGCCGAAGTACCCGCCATCGTCGTCGAAGATGTACTGATAGGGCACGATCGTCGGGTCGGAGGCCACGCCCTTGGCCGCCATCTTCTGGATCACTTCGTCGGTCCGCGGCAGCGGGTGCTCGATCATGTCCACCCCGGCGTCCACCGCCCAGTCGATGTAGAAGGTTTCGCAGTCGCAGGTCACTTTCATGCCCAGTGCATGGGCCTCCGCCACACCGGCGTTTACTTCTTCCCGGCTGAAGTGACTCGTGATCTTGATGAAGTCGGCGCCCTTGTCGAACTGCTCCCGAACCGCCTTCCGCCAGTCATCCGCCCCGCTCGCAATCCGGAAGTTCCCCTGGTCCGGCGCCGACCCAAGCCCCTCGGCGCTATGTCCGCCGGGGCCGGTAATGAGCCGGCCGGCCGCAAAGATCCGGGGCCCCGTCAGCCGATGCTCCGTCACCCAGGCTTTGAGCCGGAAAATTCCGTCCAGCGACCCCACGTCCCGCGCGGTGGTGATCCCGCTCTCGATGTAGAACCGCATCCGCTCGACCCCGCGCAGGGCCCCGTCCACCTGATCGTCCACCAGCAGGTGGGGAATCGTGGAGATCTGGCCGTCGGTCAAGTGCGTGTGGAGATCGATCAGCCCGGGCATCACCGTCATGCCCTTCACGTAGATCACCCGCGCGCCGGCCGGCCAGTTGGCCGTGCCGGGGGCCACGATCCGGGTGATCCTGTTCCGCTCGATCACCACGTTCATCTCGCGCACCGGAGCACCGGTGCCGTCGAAGACCCGGCCCCCGGTCAGGACGATCGCGCCGTCGGGCCCCCGGGGAGCGTTCCCGATGAGCACTCGCCGTGGGTCGTCCGTCGTTTGGGAAGTGGGGGCGAGGAAGCGGCGGCGATCGACGGCCCGATCCTGGGCTCGAACGGTTCCGGTGCTCGCGCCGACGATGAGGGCGGCCAGGAACCAACGGCCCGCCAGGGGCCTCTGTGAAAACGACACGGGGACCTCGGTCAGAAGAGGGTCGAGCGAACGATGGCCCAGCGGGCCAGAACCTACTCCGCCCCGGCGCCGCCAGCAACGAAGCTTGGGTGGTTGGTACCCGGAGGCGCCGGCGCCGCTTAGATTGCGTGATCAACGACGGCCACCGACGATGATCA
>JAYUZK010000348.1:0-3177 GCA_043751835.1 Gemmatimonadota bacterium
CCGCGAGCGTTGCAACAGTCCCAGGCGTAGGCGACCGGTTGGGAGAGATCCTCCTTTCGGAGAATCTCCTGACCCGGGAACAGCTGAGTCAGGCATTGGCCGAGCAGAAGTCGTCCGGCCACCGGCTGGGCTACGTCCTGGTCAAGATGGGGGTGCTTCCGGAGGTCGAGATCACCAAGGTGCTCGCCCGCCAGCACCGGATGCCGGCGGTCGATCTCTCCCGCTTTGAAGTCGATCAGAAGATCCTCAAGCTGATACCCTCGGACGTTGCCCGGAAGCACATCGTGCTGCCGCTGAAGCGGGAGGGCCGGACCCTTACCGTGGCGATGGCCGATCCGACCGATCACGGCCTCCTGCAGGATCTCAAGTTCATCACCCGGTTCGATCTCTTCCCGGTCATGGCGGGCGAATACACACTCCGGAACCTGATCGACAAGTATTACGAAACCGGGGCGGAAACGGCCCAGCAGGCGCAGCTCCAGGACATCCTGAAGGACATGGAGGGACTTGGCCTCACCGACGATCTCGAGCTGGTCGAGGACCAGGAGGAGGAAAATGTCAGCCAGGCCCAGATCAACGATGCGCCGGTCGTCAAGCTCATCAACGGGATTCTGACCGACGCGGTGAAGCGGGGCGCGTCGGACATTCACATCGAGTGTTTCGAGCACGAGTTGCGGGTCCGGTACCGGATCGACGGCGTGCTCCACGAAGTCATGAAGCCGCCGATCCGGCTCCGGGCGGCCTTGATCTCCCGCGTCAAGATTCTCTCGTCGCTGAACATCGCCGAGCGCCGGGTGCCGCAGGACGGCCGCCTCAAGCTCAAGATGGTCAACAAGGTGATCGACTTCCGGGTCTCGACCCTGCCGTGTCTTTTCGGCGAGAAGATCGTGCTCCGGATTCTCGACAAGGGAAATCTGACGCTCGATCTGACCAAGTTCGGGTTCGAGGTCAAGGCGGAACAGGACCTCATGAAGGCGATCCTGAACCCGTATGGGATGGTGCTGGTCACGGGCCCGACGGGTTCCGGCAAGACGACGACTCTCTACTCGGCACTCCAGCGAATCAACACGGTCGAAACCAACATCATGACGGCCGAGGACCCGGTCGAGTACAACCTGATGGGGATCAATCAGGTCCAGATCCGGCCGGATATCGGCCTGACGTTCGCGGCGGCGCTGAAGGCGTTCTTGCGTCAGGACCCGAACGTCATCATGATCGGTGAAATCCGGGATCTGGAAACGGGCGGGATCGGCATCAAGGCGGCGCTCACCGGTCACTTGGTGCTTTCCACGCTCCACACCAACGACGCGCCCAGCACGATCACCCGGATGATCGACATGGGGATCGAGCCCTTCAACGTGTCGGCCGCGGTCAATCTCGTCGTGGCCCAGCGGCTGGTGCGGCGGATCTGCGCCAACTGCAAGGCGCCGGCGACCTACAAGGATGAGGAACTCAAGGCGCTGGACGAACAGATCGAGCGGGCCCGCGCCATTCCGTTGATGAAGGGTACCGGCTGCGATACTTGCGGCGGCACCGGGTACAAGGGACGCGCCGGCCTCTACGAGGTGATGTCGATGACGAACGAACTGCGGCGGATGATTCTTCGGGGAGCGTCGGTAGTGGAGATCAGGGAGCAGGCGGTCAAGGACGGCATGCTGACGCTGCGAATGGACGGGATGAAGAAGCTCGAGCGGGGTGTGACCACGCTGGAAGAAGTCGTCAAGGAGACTGCGGCATGAGCGAACAGGACATCCGGCTGGCCGACACCGCGGGCGGAGCGGCCGATGGCCGAAGCCGTCTCAATCTCCGGGCCTTGCTTCAGGAGATGATCGACAAGGACGCGTCCGACCTCCACGTCACGGCGGGCGAGCGTCCGAAGCTCCGGGTCGATGGCGACATCACCGACTGCTCGGTGGACCACGTGATGACCCCGAAGGACACGCTTCAGCTGGCCTACTCGGTCCTTACCGAGTCCCAGAAGAAGCGGTTCGAGCTCGAGGACGAGCTCGACTTCTCCTTCGGGATCCAGAACCTGGCCCGGTTCCGCGGGAACGTCTTCAAGCAGCGCGGCTGCGTCGCCATGGTCCTCCGGATGATTCCCTTCAGCGTCCGGACCTTCGAAGACCTCGGCCTCCCGCCGGTCATGGCCCGGCTGTCCGAGCGGTCCCGGGGGCTGATCCTGGTTACCGGTCCGACCGGCTCCGGCAAGTCCACGACGCTCGCCGCCGTGATCGACAAGATCAACAAGGAACGAAAGGGCCATATCATCACGGTGGAAGACCCGATCGAGTTCATCCACCGGCACCAGAGCTGTATCGTCAACCAGCGGGAAATCGGGACCGACACCAAGAGCTTTGCCACGGCGCTCAAGTATGCGCTCCGTGAAGACCCCGACGTGATCCTCATCGGCGAGTTGCGGGACCTCGAGACGATTGCCGCGGCGCTCACCATCGCCGAGACGGGCCACCTCGTGCTGGCCACCCTCCACACCAACTCGGCGGCGGAGTCGATCAACCGGATCATCGACGTTTTCCCGCACAACCAGCAGTCCCAGGTCCGGGCCCAGCTCGCCTTCGTGCTTGAGGGTGTCATCACCCAGACCCTGCTGCAGCGGGCCCGCGGCAAGGGCCGGGTGATGGCGTCCGAGATCATGGTGGCCACCCCGGCGATCCGGGCCCTCGTTCGGGATGACAAGATTCACCAGATCTACTCGGCCCTGCAGTCCGGCAAGAAACACGGGATGCAGACCATGACGGACTCCCTGTATCAGCTCTACATGGGCCGGGAAGTCGCCAAGGATGAATGCCTCCGGGTGGCGCAGGAGCCCAATGAGTTCCTCCGGATGATCGGTGAGAAGCCGCTTGACGATATGCCCATCGCCGATCTCCCGGCGAACAAGGGCGAGCGTACCCTGCTCCGCCGCTAACGAGTCGAGGTCACGATGGCCGTATTCGAGTATACCGCGAAGAACACTACCAGCGGTCAGATCATGAAGGGCACCCTGAACGTCGCCACCAAGGACGACGTCATGGCGTACCTCAAGAAGAACCGCCTCCTTCTGGTGGCGGTCCGGGAACAACCGAAACGCAAGTTCAAGATGCCGGGTGGTGGGGTCGGGACCCGCGACCTGGTCATCTTCACCCGCCAATTCGCCACCATGATCAACGCCGGCCTTCC
>JAYUZK010000349.1:0-5011 GCA_043751835.1 Gemmatimonadota bacterium
ACCGACGAATTGGGCTTCGGTGATCGGGCCTTGTCCGCCATGACGCCGTTCGGCGTCGTGGTCGTCATGATGAAGGGCGACCAGCTGGTGCAGATGCAATACTGGGTCGGCGGGAAGCCGGACAAGGCGGCGGCCGTGTCCCTGCTCAGGCCGCTCGCCGCCAGGGTGCTCGCCGCACTCTAGCTCGTGCGCGTCCTCGTCCTGTCCAACCAGCCCAACGACCCCGGGTCCCGTGAACGCCTCCGGGCGATCGCCGGACTCGACTCGGAGATCTATCTGGGCACCCCCGGCGGCAACGCCGGCGTTGATGGGGCCCTTCGCTTGGTGCCCGTGCCGGCCAAGGGCGACCCGCGGCTCCCGGAAAAACTCCACTGGAACAAGGCCGCGCTCCGCCGGGTGATGACGGAAACCCGCCCGGCCCTCGTCCACTGCGAGGCCGACCCCGATACTCCGCTCGCCGGTATCGTCTCGGTCCTCTGCCGGACGCTCAAGATTCCGTACCTCGTCTTCAGCGCCCAGTCGGTTCCCCGCCGCCTCGGCTGGTTCGGCCGGCGGAGGGTTCGTCGGGTTCTCGAGCACGCCGCCGGCGTGCAGGGCGGGAGTCGGCTCGCCATGGACCTGCTCCGCGACCAGGCCCCGGCCGCGCTGGCCACCGCCATCCCCCGCACCGGCGTGGCCCTGCCGCCGCCGCAGAGCCGGCTCGAGCCCGAGGCGCTGACAATCGGCTTTGCCGGCCGGCTGACCGTTGAACGAGGCGCCGACATTCTTGTGAAGGCGCTGAGCCAGACGTTTGGCCGCTGGCGCCTCGTCGTCGCCGGGACGGGGCCGGAACAGGAATCACTGGAGCGGAGCATCCAGGCACTGGGACTCGCCGCCCGGGTGAGATGGCTGGGCGGAATCCGCCCCGAGGTGGTGGAGACCCTGTGGCAGGAGATCGATTGCCTGGTCGTCCCGTCCCGCGATACGCCGAACTGGGTCGAGGGCCATTCGCCCATGCTTCTCGAAGCCATGGGCCGAGGAATTGCCGCGGTGGTCACCAACGCCGGTGCCCTGCCGGAACAGGTCGGCTCGGCCGGCCTGGTGGTCGCGGGCGCTGAGGAATTGGCGGCGGTGCTCCAGCGGTGGGTGGCCGAGCCCGGAGCCTGCCGCGTGGCGGGGACCAAGGCCCGCCAATGGGTCCTGGAGCGGTATGTTACGTCGGTCGTGGCGGACAGGACCCGCGACTTCTGGTCCGCCGTGGTCGAACGCCGCCCGACCGATTGACTTACCCGTTTCGAGATTGCCCCGTGATGATGCGCCGTTTCCTCCTTGCCGGATGCCTCCTTGCCGCGGCCCAGCCGGTGGCCGCGCAGAACCCAACTCCGGATCAAGTGAAGTCACTCCTGGTCGCTCGGCCCGATCTGGCCCAGCGCGTCCGCGATTGGATCGGGAACTCCGGCCTCAACGCGTCTCAGGTTCGGTCCCGCCTGGTGGCCGCCGGATATCCGGAGACACTGTTCGACGCCTACTTCGGCCAGGTCGAAGGGGCGCCGGCGCCGCCGTCGGAGCGGGTCCTCCAGGCGGTTCGCGCCCTGGGGCTGGCCGGGCCCGACGACATGCAAGCCCTGATGGCCGATTCGGTGACCGGCACGCCCGGTGAGCGACGCACCGATCTCCCCGAGCGGGAAGGTCCCCGCCCCAACATCTTCGGCCTCGACGTCTTCCGCCGGGTCACGTCACAGTTCCAGCCCGCCGCCTCCGGCCCGGTCGATCCCTCCTACCGTTTGGGCCCCGGCGATCTCCTGGTCGTCGTCCTCTCGGGTGACGTCGAGGCCGCGTACAGTCTCGACGTGAACCGCGAAGGGTTCATCGTGCTGCCGCAGGTCGGTCAGATCTACGTCGCCGGCCTCACCATGAGCGGGCTCGAGACCACGCTGTTCACGAGGTTGGGCCGCGTCTACAGCGGGATTCGCCGCGGCGCGGGGGCGACGACCCAGTTCCAGGCCTCGGTGGCACGCCTCCGAACCAATCAGGTCTTCGTCATCGGCGACGTCGACCGGCCCGGGTCCTATCAGGTCTCGAGTGCCGGCACCGCGCTCACCGCGCTCTATCTGGCCGGCGGCCCAACCGCGACCGGCAGCTTCCGGCGGATCGAGATCCGGCGCGGCGGCAAGCTGGTGGACTCGCTCGATCTCTACGACTATCTCCTCCGCGGCGACAACGCGCACGACCGCCGGCTCGAAACCGGTGACGTGGTATTTGTGCCGGTGCGCAAGCTCCCGGTCGAGATCATCGGCGCCGTGGCCCGGCCCGCGATCTACGAACTGCGGAGCGGCGAGACCCTCCGCGATCTGGTCGGCGCCGCCGGCGGATTCGAGGCGATGGCGCTTCGGCGCCGGGTTCAGATCGACCGGATTCTCTCCCCCGAAGCGCGCGAGCCCGGCGGCCGCGACCGGGTGGTGCTCGACATCACCGAGGATCAGCTGTCGGGCGAGCGGGCGCCCGCCGTGACGCTCGCGGCGGGCGATCGGGTCCGGGTCTTCTCGGTGGCGGACCGGCGGCGGAACGCGGTGGCCGTCCGCGGGAACATCTGGCTCGAGGGGCTGGTGGGGTTCACCAGCGGGATGAAACTCTCCGAGGCGATCCGCCTGGCGGGAGGACCCAAGCCCGACGTCTATTTGGGTCAGGTGCTGGTGAGCCGTCTCAACGCCGACTCCACCCGCAGCCTGCTCCGCTCCGCCTTCCGCGATTCGACCGGCGCCGTCACCGTCGATCTCCCGCTCCGGGAGGACGACGAGATCACGGTCTTCTCCCGGACCACCTTCCGGCCCGAGCGGTACATCGCCATCACCGGCGCGGTGAAGATGCCGGGCCGGCTCCGATACCGCCACGGGATGACGCTGCGGGACGCGGTGCTCGAATCACAGGGCTTGACCGAGGACGCCTGGCTCTCGGAAGCGGAGATCGCCCGGATGCCGGCCAATCGGACCGACGGCACGCTGACCGAAGCGGTCCGGGTCCCGCTCGACTCCACCTATCTCTTTGACCGTGGCCCCAAGGGCGAATACCGCGGCCCGCCGGGACTGGCCGCGGCGCCTAACGGCGCGCCGGACGTGGCGCTCCGGCCGTACGACAACATTTTGATCCTCCGGCAGCCCGGCTGGGAGCTTGCTCGCCGGGTCACCATCGCGGGCCAGGTCAAGTTCCCGGGGACCTATACGCTCAGAACCAAGACCGAGCGGCTCACCGATCTCATCAACCGGGCCGGCGGCCTGACCGGGGAGGCCTATCCGCGCGGCGCCGAGTTGTATCGTGGAGTTGCGGCGGCACCCGGCCGCGGACTCGCGGTGGCGGGGAGGCTTGAGGCCCAGCGCTTCGACGCCCCGCGGGACACCTCCCGCCGCCGGGACTCCACCACGACCCGGTCCGCGCTCCCGGATTCGGTCCGGTTGGGCTTGAACCTGGCTCAACGGGTCGGCCTCGACCTGGCCCGTGCGCTGTCGAAGCCGGATTCCCGGGAGAATCTCCTGATCCAGGCGGGCGACTCGATCTTCGTTCCCGAGTACACCGCCACCATCCAGGTCCTCGGCGCCGTGAACGCGCCCACCACCATCATCCACCGGCCCGGCTGGCGGGTGGACGACTACGTCGGCGCCGCCGGCGGCTACTCGCGCCAGGCCGACCGGGGCCGGGCCTACGTCGTCCAGCCCGGGGGCCAGCTTCAAAGCGTCAAACGCCGTTTCCTCTGGCCCGACTCCAACCCGCGGCCGCTCCCCGGCGCGGTCGTGGTGGTGCCGGAGCGGGATCCGAACGAGAAGAGGGACTGGGCGGGATTGTTCGGATCGATCGCGCAGATTCTCGCCAGCACCCTGGCGATCGTCGTCGTGGCGACGCGTTAGGCTTTCGTCGAGCGGACCGAGCGGCCGAGCCCCGAGATGTTGTGGGCGCTCTGTTCGGGATGATAGTCCGGCACCAGCTCCTGCAGCGCTCGGCGGAGGTTGTCCTCGTCCGCCTCCCGCCCCGCCTGAGCGATCAGCCGGTCCACCGCGCCGCGGAGGTCCGCCGGAAGGTCGGCGTGCCGCGCCCGAAGCACCTTGGCATGCCCGGTCGGCTCGGCCTGCTCCAGGCCGAAGAACAGTTCCTCGTAGAGCTTCTCGCCGGGGCGCACGCCCGTGAACTCGATCTCGATGTCGCGCCCCGGCTCGAGCCCCGAGAGCCGGATCAGGTCGGTGGCCAGATCCACGATCCGGACCGGCTCCCCCATGTCGAGGACGAACACCTCGCCGCCGGCGCCTAACGCCGCCGCCTGAAGCACCAGCTGGGCCGACTCGGCGATGGTCATGAAGTAGCGGCGCATCTCGGGATGGGTGACCTTGAGCGGGCCACCGGATTCGATCTGCTTCAGGAACACCGGGATCACGCTCCCGCTGCTCGCCAGCACGTTCCCAAACCGGACCGAGATGAACCGCCGGTTGAGCCGTCCGGCCAGCTCCTGCACCACGAGTTCGGCCACCCGCTTGGTGGCGCCCATCACGTTGGTGGGGCGAACGGCCTTGTCGGACGACACCAGCACGAAGCACTCCACCCCACTGGCCGCCGCCGCCTCGGCGACGACCCGGGTCCCCAGGACGTTATTCTCCACCGCCTCGGCCACGTTCCGCTCCATCAACGGGACGTGCTTGTGGGCCGCCGCGTGGATCACCACCTCGGGCCGCTGCTCGGCCAGGATCCGGGTGATCCGTGAAGCGTCGCGGATGTCCGCAATCTGCGACACCACGTCGAGACCGGGCCATCGCGCCCGCAGCTCCGCATCGATCTCGAAGATCGCGTTCTCCCCGTGATCCACCGCCACCAGCCGGCGCGGCCCCATCATCGCCGCCTGGCGACACAGCTCGGCGCCGATCGAACCTCCCGCCCCGGTCACCAGCACCGTCTTGTCCCACAAGAGGACCCCAACCCGCCCCTGATCGGGCGTGACCGGCGCCCGCCGGAGCAGATCGTCGATCTGGACCGGACGAATGGCCGATACCTT
>JAYUZK010000350.1:0-7209 GCA_043751835.1 Gemmatimonadota bacterium
CAAGCGACCGGCATCGGTGGCCGCGAGCGGCAGGTACTGGTGGCCAAAAGCCGCCGAGATGACTTCTCGCCAGCCCAGCCGGTGAAAGGCCGTGAACCCTCGCTGGCCGGCCGCGAAATCGTCCCACGCCTGCACCGGCCCCGAAAACGGAGCGATCGCGAGGGTCACGAAGGGTGCGTCGCGCGCCACGCCGCCACCGAGGTGAATTGACGCGATCCGAGGATCTCGCGCAGCCGCGGAAAGGTCTGCTCGAGGCCGCGGTAATGGCGGACGGTGGTGAGCCAGCCGACCGGGAGGCGGGGCTGTTCGGGGTCGATTTCCCAAGGATGAATGTAGAGCATGGCAGGCAGCCCGGCGGCTTCATGCTGACGGAGCGCCGCTCGCATCAGGCCCGGCGGGAAATGCCGCAGGTAGCCACCACCCGCCGCTGGGAGCCGCATTCCCACGACGCGGAGGGTTGCCATCGGGAACTCCATCAGGGCCCCACCGGCCCGTTCGATCCGATAGGGCCGATAGGGAATGCCGGGATAGCCGTAGTCGGGGCGGCGGATCGGGAAGAGGCTCGAGTCGTACTGGTAGCCCTCTTCCAGCAGGACGTCGAACGCCCACTCAGTGCCAGGAACAATCGAGAAGCTCGGGGCCCGGAAACCGACGACCGGAACGCCGCCGATCTGTTCGAGCTTCTGCTTCGAGGTTCGGATTTCCTCCCGGAATTGGTCCGCCGTTCCCGACGAGACTTTCCGATGCCACCAGGTGTGGGAGGCCACCTCGTGCCCGTCGGCCACGATCCGGCGAACGAGGGCCGGCTGCCGCTCGGCGACCCATCCGAGCACGAAAAAGGTCCCGGTGTTGCCGGTGGATTGGAGCAGATCGAGGAGCCGCTCGGTGTTGGCGACGACCCGGCTGGGAAGGGTATCCCACTCTTCGCGCTTGACGATCGGCTCGAAGGCGTTGACCTGAAAATGTTCCTCCACGTCCACCGAAAACAGATGGCGGACCGGGTGGGCCGAAGGTTGGGTCTTCATTGAGCTTCCAAAACCGTGAGCGCCCCCAAGCTGCAAATGCCGCACCCCCTCGTCGCGAGGCCTCGCCGTCACGGACCGTTGCAATATCGCAACACTGATGGTCTCGTGCATCACCGCGGGACAAGACGACCTACGGACGACATCAAGAGCGGCGCCACCGATCGGTTTCGGCACGAACCTTGTTTAGTTTAGGGGTTCGCCTGGTCCGACCGAACTCAAGGAGACCCCATGACCCTCGTTGCCTGCACCACCCCAACCGCTGGCCGCCTTCAGGCGGGCGGACAGGTCAGCACGTCGACGTTCAGCCCGGACGGGATGCTGCCGTTGGTGGTGCAGCCGGTCGACAAGGCGCTCGACCTCCGTCAGTGGCTGGCGGACCGGCGGGAGGACGTGGAGGCCGCTCTGGCCGCGCACGGCGGGATCCTGTTCCGGGGCTGGAGCATCGCCGGACCGGCGGAATTCGAGCGGGCCGCGCAGTCGATCTACGGCCAGCTGTACGGCGACTACGGAGACCTCCCGCGGGCGGACGCCGGCGAGAAGATCTACCAGTCCACCTGGTATCCGAATGACCAGATGATCCTCTACCACAATGAGAGCGCGCATCTCAACATGTGGCCGATGAAGATCAGCTTCTTCTGTGTCACCCCGGCCACCAAGGACGGCCGGACACCGGTTTTCGATACTCGAATTGCCTGCAAACGGATCGACCCCGCCGTGCTCCAGACTTTCCGTGAGAAGGGGCTGATGTACGTCCGGAACTTCCACGAGGGCGTGGACCCGACCTGGCAGGCGTTCTTCCACACCGAAGACAAGTCAGTGGTTGAGCGGCTGTGCGCCGACGCCGGCACGGCGTTCAAGTGGACGGCGGGTGGCGGCCTCCGTCTGAAACAGAAGACCCAGGCCGTCTGGAGACACCCGAAGACCGACGAAGAGATCTTCTTCAACCAGGTCCAACTCCACCACATCTGGTGCGTCGATCCGGAGACCCGCGAGGCGCTGCGGGAGCTCTACGCCGATGACGATCTGCCGCGGAACGTCTACTACGGCGACGGGAGCCGGATCCCCGATGAGGTCATGGATCACCTCGGCCGCGTTTTCGAAGAGATCGCGGTTCGGTTTTACTGGGAGAAGAACGACTTCATCATGCTGGACAACATGCTCACCACCCACGCGCGGGATCCGTTCGAGGGCGAGAGAACGATCGTGGTGGCCATGGGGCAGATGATCGCGATCGAGGAAGCCATCCGTTAGCGCCCCCGAAGCCGGCGGGCCAGGAGCCTGAGGGCGACCCGGCGGGCGCGGCGGCCGGATTCACCACGGAGCAAGTGACCGGGATACCTCCGGACCAGCCGTCCAAACGCCCGCGAGGCGAGATCGGTCCGACCCGCATCCAGCAGCAGCCGGAGGCCGTCGAGAATCTCTCGCGCCTGGAATGGCCGTCGCCAAGCCGCCTGCCCGAGCAGCACGCCGAGCGTCGGCTCATCTCGATCGGGCGATGGCCGCGGGGCCGGGGCCCGGAGTTGGTTGGGCCGCCCGTAGACTTCGAGATAGCTGCTCGTCATTCCACTCAACGAGAAGGAAGCGCGAACGGCCTCGACCCGGCGGGCCACCGCCGCCTTCCCGGCCGCGCCGTTTCCGATCCAGCCCCGCACGAGGGCAGCCACCTCGGCGTCCGATGCGGTCGGTTGGAACAGGGTTCCAGTGACTCCATCGAGCACTGTCTCCCGGAGCCCCGCGACGGCCGGCGCGATCGTTCCGGCGCCACAGGCGGCCGCCTCGACCGCCACCCAGCCGAACCCCTCGGTTGTCGACGTCATGACGACGACTCCGCCGCTTTCAGTCACCGCACGGTAGAACGCCGGCATGTCCGCGTGGGCCACCCGCTCCCAGCGTTCGAAGTCGACCCGGGCGCACGGCGGCGATTCGAACCGACTCCAGTTGGCCCCATGGGCGTCAGCCACCCAGAGGCGAACCCCCGAGCCGGCCAAGAGACTGGCAATCCTCGTGAAGCGAGGGAAATCCTTGCTTCTGAGGTCGGTCGTCCTCCCGACCCAGGCCACGATGGGGGAGCCGCCGCCGATCGATTCAGGCGGCGAAAACCGGTTGGCATCGACCCCATTGAGGACCGGCTCGACCAACAAGTCGGTCCGGGGCTGATCGTATTCGGCCATCGCCCGGGAGACGGCAGTCCGGGCGAAACAATCGCCCGAGTTCCAGTGCCGGCTCAGGGCCCCTCGGTTGCTCGCGACAATCTTCGGCCGGGGTTCGATTGACTGAAGAATCTCGGCGGCGGCGTCGGAACTCGAGACATGCACGACGTCATAGGCATTCGACTCGATCGCGCGGACGAGGGTCGGCATGTCGCCGATGGTGGCCGGCCCGATGGCATGGAACTCGGGGAAACGGGCCGAATCCTTGCAAAACCAGAAATGCGGCTCCGCCCCCGCCCGCACCAGTTCGCGGCCATGTTCCTGCATCCAGGAGGAGACCCCGCCGGTGTCGCACAGGGAGCGAAAGAGCAGGACGCGCACTTCGAGCCTCTCGGGCTGAACGGTGTGGAAACCCAGGGACAACCCCAAAAGTGCAAGGCTCAGGCCCGGTCACCTTGGTCCAGTCGTCTCTTCTCTGCAACATGTGGTGAATGAACAACAGATCCAGTAGTATAGCCTGAGTCGCCAAGGTTCTTTCGAGGCGGCCCAGGCAGGCATGATCCTTGTACTGAAGTCGATATCGGCAATAAGGATAGCCTCATTTGGGCTTCGGCCAATTGCGCCGCCGCGGTCGGGATCCTGACCTGCTGTTGCAAGGACGCCCAAAAGACCCGAGGTGCATTCCAAATTCAAAATGAAGACGATGCGATTGGCAGGAAACCAGCTCGAGCCAGCCCGCGCCCGAAGTCGCCGAACCAGATGACGTTCACCACCGGGATTTCGGCGGGGAGCGCGGCGTTCCGCGAAACGGACGCGGTGGAGGCGCGCTTCCCCATGACCCCGCTCCAGCAGGGCATGCTTGCGCACGCCCTGCTCCACCCCGGCACCGGGATGAACGTGGTTCAGACGGTCGCGGATTTTGGCACGGTCGACCCGGAACGGCTTCAGGAGGCCTGGTTCGCCACGGTGCGCCGGCATCCGCTGCTCCGAACCCGGTTCCGGTGGGAGGGCGTGGAAGCGCCGGTCCACGAAGTGCTCCCGGACGCGCCGCCGCCATTCGGCTTCGCCGACTGGCGTGACCGGTCGTCCGAGGCGCAGGCCATCGGGTTCGAGGCGTTTCTCGACGAGGATCGGGTGGTCGGTTTCTCGCTCGCCGAGGCGCCACTGGCGCGGGTCTCGGTCTTCCGTTTCAGCGCGGCATTGGCGCGGATGGTGTTCACCTGGCACCATGCCATCCTGGACGGGCGGTCCGCCGCGATGGTGGTGTCCGACCTCCTGACGGCGTACCGGAAGGGCCCCAGCGCCCTGGACCGGCTGCCCGCAGCGCCGGATTTTCGGTGGTACGCGGAATGGGTGACCAGCCAGGACTGGTCGGCGGCCGCGGACTACTGGCGGGACCGGCTGAAGGGCGTTCACCCAACGCCGCTGGTGATCGCCCACTCGCCCGCGCCCGAAGCGGCCAACCGGCTTCGCCGCCGTGAGGCCCGGGTGGCTTTGAACGCCGTCGAGGATCGGCGCCTCCGGGATGCGGCGACCCGCCATCGAGTGTCGCTCAACACCATGGTTCAGGGAGCGTGGGCGGTCCTCCTCAGTCGGTACGCCGGCGAGGAGGAGGTCCTCTTCGGCGCGACGCGGCGGTGCCGGAGCGCGCCGGTCGAGGGCATCAAGTCGATGATCGGCCCCACGATCAATACGGTGCCGATCCGGGTGCAGGTGGACGACGAAGCCCCGCTCGGCCCGTGGCTCGCCGCGCTCGGCGACCAGTGGCAATCGATGCGGGCGCACGAGAACGCTCCGGTGGCCCGGATGCAAAGCTGGAGCGGCGTCCCCGCCGACACACCTCTGTTCGAATCGATCGTGGTCTTCGAGAGTCAGCCGGTCGATTCGTTCCTTCGCGAGCGGGGCCACGACGAGACCCGCAACGCCCACCTGCTGACGCAAACGATCTACCCGCTGACACTCCTGGCTGAAGCCGGCGGAGTCGTCATGCTCCGGATGGAGTACGACCCAGCGCGCTTCGATCATGCGGCGATCGAGCGGCTAATGGGCCACCTGCGATCGGTGCTCGCCGGGATGGCTGAGGAAGGCCCGGTGAGGCTGGGCGACCTCCGGCTGATCGGCGGGGACGAGCGGGAACTCCTGCTTCGAGGGTTCAACAACACCGCACGGCCCTATCCCGACGCGGTCACCCTCACCGACTTATTGGAGCAGCAAGCCACCCGAACGCCATCGGCCGAGGCCGTGCGATTCGGAAACGCGGCCCAGAGCTACGAGGAACTCCACGCCCGCGCCAATCAGCTGGCCCGCAGGCTTCGGCAACTTGGCATCGTTCCGGGAACGCTGGTCGGGGTGTGCGCCGAGCGGTCGCTCGACATGGTGGTTGCCCTGGTGGCGGTTCTGAAGGCGGGCGGGGCGTACGTTCCGCTCGATCCCGAGTATCCGGCGGATCGTCTCCGGTTCATGCTGGACGACGCCGCGCCACCGGTCCTGATCACCCAGGCGAGCCTTCTGGCCGGGCTGCCGCCGTTCGACGGGATCACGATCTGCCTCGACCGCGACTGGCCTCTGCTGGCCGGCGAGAGTCCGGCTCCGCTCGATCGGCGCGGTGGTCCCGCCGACCCGGCCTACATGATCTATACCTCGGGATCGACCGGCCGGCCGAAGGGCGCGCGGAACGCGCACCGCGGGATCGTGAACCGGCTGCTGTGGATGCAGGAGGCTTACCCGCTTACCGCCGGCGACACGGTCCTCCAGAAGACGCCGTTCAGCTTCGATGTGTCGGTCTGGGAATTCTTCTGGCCCCTGATCACCGGGAGCCGGCTCGTGCTTGCGCGGCCGGGTGGGCACCGGGATCCCAGCTACCTGATCGACCTGATCGAGCGCGAAGCCGTGACGGTACTGCATTTCGTGCCGTCGATGCTCCGGGCCTTCCTGGCGGATCCCGATGCCGGGCGCTGCCGATCCCTGCGAGAGGTGATCTGCAGCGGCGAGGCACTGCCCGGAGACCTGGTGGAGCAGTTCTTCGCCTGCCTCCCGGCCCGGCTCCACAATCTGTACGGCCCGACCGAGGCCGCCGTGGACGTGACTGCCTGGACCTGCCAGCGGGGACCGGCGCGGGCGACCGTTCCGATCGGGGCGCCGATCGCGAACACCCAGACGTACGTTCTCGATCGGTGCGGCGAGCCGGCGCCGATCGGTGTGCCGGGCGAACTCTTTCTCGGCGGCGTCCAGGTCGGGATGGGCTACTGGAAGCGGCCCGATCTCACGGCGGAGCGGTTCGTGTCGGATCCATTCTCGGACCGCGCCGGCGCACGGCTCTACCGAACCGGCGACCTGGCCCGGTGGCTGGACGACGGCACCATCGAGTTTCTGGGACGGCTCGACTTCCAGGTGAAGATTCGCGGTCTCCGAATCGAGCTGGGCGAGATCGAGGCGGTACTGGCGCAGGAGGACCAGGTGACCGGCGCCGTCGTGGTTGTTCGAGACGAACGACCGGGTGATCAGCGCCTGGTCGGCTACTACACGACGGCCCCGGGAATGGCCCCCTCGGACCAGGCGCTGACGGAGCGACTCCATCGTGCCCTGCCCGACTACATGGTGCCATCGCTCCTGATCCGACTGGACGAATTTCCGCTCAGCCCCAACGGCAAGCTGGACCGGAAGGCACTCCCGGCGCCCGACCTTCCCAGCGAGACCAGGGTGGCCGCCGTGCCGCCCCGCAACGCCACCGAGGCCACGCTCGCCCGGATCTGGGCGGAGGTGTTGAAGGTTCCCCAAGTCGGCGTCACGGACAATTTCTATGGGCTCGGCGGCGACTCGATCCTGAGCATTTTCATCGCGGTTCGGGCCCGGGCCGCCGGACTCGAGCTCGCGCCGGGCGACGTCCTGCAGCACCCGACGATCGAGGGCCTGGCACTCGCCGCGGGCACCAGCCACGGGATTCGCCGCGACCAGGGCCGGATGACGGGTTCGGCACCACTGACCCCGGTCCAGCGGTGGTTCTTCGACCTGCGCGGGAGCGATCCCGCGTGGTG
>JAYUZK010000351.1:0-5402 GCA_043751835.1 Gemmatimonadota bacterium
CCAATTCGCGCGCCGTGCCGCTCGGGGCGTCCTTTTTGGCGTCGGAGGCGTAGTCCACGATCTCCCAGTGCGATAGATACTTCGCGGCCTCACAGGCGAACCGCTGCAGCAAGACGGCCGTGATGGCAAAGTTGCCGGCGGCCAGGACCCCAACCTTATGGTCCAATGCGGCCTGGTTGATGTCAACAAAATCGGCGTCGGTCAGGCCTGATGAACCGATGACGACGGAGACACCTTTCCGGATCGCGGCCATCACGTTGGCTTTGACGACATCCGCCTTGGTATAGTCGACCAGCACATCGGTCGGCGTCTCGAGCGCCTCGGCGACCGACCCGCTCACGATCATGTCAACCGGTATCTCACCCACAACCGATCTGAGGCCCTGGCCCTTGTGGGTACGCGACACGGCGCCGACCAGGCTTAGATCGGCGGTTCCCGCCACCGCCCGGCACAGCGGCTTCCCGACCCAGCCACTCGCACCGGCAATGCACACCTTCAGTGTCATGATGTCCTTGGCTCCGTCAGCGTTGCCCAAAACGTGGGGTCCGGCACACAACACGACGGCTTGGGGGGCGCTCGAACGAGTGAGGAAGATTGATACTCATTGGAGCAAGTAAAATTACTTACTTGGCTGAGTAAATTGGAAGTGACGCCGTAACGCCAAGGGCTGCAACAACTAAGTGGTGATCGGGCACCTCTCTCGCGGTCGAGGTCTCCTGGATTTACCCGGGCCGGGATCCCGTGACCGCCTGCGGCACGTGGGCTGAGCGGACGCCGAGAGCCGCCAACGCCGCCTTGCCCCGAACGGTCAGGTCGGTGGTGAAGGCAAACTGCCGGCGGCTCTCGCTGACATAGGCTTTGAGCTTGTACTCGGTGCCCCACGGTTGTTCCGCGACCACGGTGACAATGTCACTGTCGGGCTTCCGGTCGGCCGATGCCGCCGCCACGTCCTCGAGCGCCCGACGCACCGCGGTGGCATCATGATCGGGGTGAAGGTAGAAGCGGGTCACACAGAGAAGACTCCGGCTGCCTGAAGTCGCGTTCGCGACGCGGGCTGACCAGAGGCGGGCGTGCGGGATGATCACCTCGGTGTCATCAGCCGTAACGAGTCGGACAGCCCGAAGGGTCATCGCCTTGACCTCGCCATAGGTGCCGCCCAGCTCGATCCAGTCGCCCGGCTGGTAGGCACCCTCGATCACCGCCGTGAGCCCGGCGACCAGAGAACTCGCATAGTCCTTGAGGGCGAAGGCGATCGCCAAGCCGATCCCGGCCATTAGGGCGGTCACATTTCGCAAGGTGGGCTCCACCAGCACCGGGATGCAGAGCAGGACGGCGCCGAGCCCGATCATGACGCGAAGGATCGGGCTCAACCGGAGGACGCCAAGCCGGAACCGGGCCGGCACCCGTTCGGCCATGAATCGGAACGCATGCCGAACCAGACTGGCAAGGAGCCGGGCAACCAGGAGGATGACGACAACGACGATGACGTGGTCCCACGTCAGGGGCCGGAAGAGCCCCCAAGACTCTATCTGATCCATCACGACCGTCCTTTGTGGAGCGATTGGCGCACTCACCTCATGACGCGATCCAGGCCTCTGACCAACCCAACGAGATCTCGCACCTGCGACACGAAGTCCAGCTCGGTGGTTTCCCACAGGGTGCCGAGCGGAACGGCATGCAATCCCTCGACAAAGCTTGCGCTGGTTTCGCCATCGTAGAGAACCAGGCCCGCCCCGAAGCGCCTCCCTGCCGCCTCCTTCAGCTTCCGCAGACCGCGGAAGTCCGCCGCGGTTACCGTCGCCGACGCCTTGACCTCGACCCCGACGATCTGCCCGGCGCCCGCCGGAGCGGCTGATTGCAATGTTATGGTACGGCTGATTGAAAGGTTTGAGATCAGATCGCGATCGCTACGATCAGGGCCAACCAGCGCCAGCCAACAACACCCGATGACCGGCAACAGGGCCCGGTTCTGCCAGACCAAAAGGCCCTGCCCGAAAAGGCGGGCTGGATACTTGAATAGGAATTCTGCGACGGGACTGAACCAGGACTCCACCGAGCGCCCCCTCGGCGCCTCACGCTCGTTCCGGGTTCGGGACGAAGGGGCCTGCCGACCGATCTATTCTATACCGACGACCGGCCAATCGGGGAAGTTTCCCAGCGGGAAACGGTTGCCCCGCGGCAAAGTCGGCCCGAGATTGATGGATGGTTCCCATTGCCCTCTCGACCCGCCGACACGCCCTGACCCTGATCGTAGCCACCGGCGCCGTGGCGCTCGCCGTCCTCATCGCCGTTTCGATGGGTTCCCTCGCGCCGGCCCCAATGCCCGGGGTCGACGGAGGCCTGCTCTGGCATCCATCCGCGCGGGACGCCACCGCACTCCAGTCGGCCGCGGTCAGCGAACTGCTCGGATGGCTCCGGGTGGCCGGGTGGTCCGCGCTCGCGGTCGGAGTCGTCAGCGTGCTCGCTCTCTTCGGACACCTGGCGGGGGCGGTTGGGGCCGAGCTGGTGATCCATCGGGCGGTCGGGGCAAGCCGGCGGGCGTTGGTCGGGAGATCGCTGATGGGCGGCCTCGGACTGGCCGTAGTGACGATCGCGGTCGGTACCGTCGCAGGCCTGATCGCCGCGGGGGGGGCGTTCGGTTCCTGGCCCGGGCCGGCACCGTCATGGCACTGGGGCGCGACGGTTCCGCTCGTTCTGCTCAGCATGGCGGTGGTCGCCGGATCGCTGTTTCCGCTGACCGGACTCCGCACCCGCCGCCTGGCGGAACCGCCGGCCGCGGTCCCGCCACTCACAATCCCGGCCCTGCAACTCGGTCTGGCGCTCGCGATCACGGTGGCCGGAGCGATGGTGGTTCGTCGGGTGGGAGACACGATTGCCGCCGGACCGGACGGTCGGCTCGCGGGCGGCTGGCTCGTCACCGTTTCCTCGAATGAACCCGGCCTCGATCGGCGGGCCGCAAGCTACGATAGCCTGCTTCGGCAATTCGGTGCCGACGGCACGACGCTCGCCAGCCTCACCAATGCCGGCGGGCACCTGGGCCTCGGTACGGTCGATCGCCTCGTGACGGACTGCGGCCAGTGTTACGTCGGCGGCATCTTCCTCAAATGGCGCGATCTCGACGCCGGCTACCACACCGTCAGCGCCGACACGTTCGACGCGAAGGGATTCAAGGTGGTCGAGGGCCGCGCATTCAAGGCCACCGATCGGATCGGCAGCCGGCCCGTGGCGGTGGTGAACGTTCACCTGGCTCGGCGGTACTTCGAGGAGGGCCGCGCAATCGGGCGTGATGTCTTTCTGGGCGGGCGGCTTGGCGGCACACCGTATCGGGTCATCGGCGTGGTGGACGACGGTCTGCCGGCTGGACTCGGCGCCGGCCAGGGCCCGCTCGAACAGATCTACCTGAGTTCGCTCCAGCACCCGTCGCGGACAATGGAGATCTGGGTCGGCGGCACCAGTGAACCCTCCGGCGCGATCCCCTACCGCGCGTACCTGGAGCGGCAACGGGCCGTGGTCCGCTGGTTCGGTCGCTGGTTTGCCATCGAGGGCGCCATGGCACTCCTGCTGGGCGCGATCGGGACCGGCGCGCTACTCTGGCTCTGGGTCCGCGCGTTGCGGCCGGAGCTGGGCATCCGGCGCGCGGTCGGGGCGCCGCGCTGGCGCGTGGTGGCCGAGGTGCTGGGTCCGGCCGCCAAGACCGGCCTCGGTGGAGCCGTGGCGGGCGTGATCTTCTTCGGGCCGGTGCTGTGGCCCGAGATGAGCCGGATCGTCACCGGCATTCCTTGGTGGCAGCCCGGGCTCATCGTCTCGATCGCCGGCGTGCTCGTGGCCGTCGCCGTCGGCGCTGCCCTGATCCCGGCCGTCGCGGCAAGCCGGGCCCGATGCGTCGACCTCTGGGCGGACCAGTAGTCTTTCCTAGAACGAGAAGAAGAAGTTCCCGCCGCCACCCCGCGACGAGAAGCGCGGGTTCACCACATTATTGAAGATCGAGCCAAACCGGTACGATAGGCCAAGGCTCATGAAGTAGCGATAGCCGGTCTGCAGCTCCCTGAGCTGACGGAGGACCTCGTCCCGGCTCGCTCCGCCCGCTGGAAGCGACACCTGGTCCCGAATCCGGCTGTACTGCCCGAACAGATTGAGATCGAGCCCCTTGGCCACCCGGAGATTGGCCGAGGTGAACAGCGTGAGCTGATTCTTGGAGAAATCGTTGAGGTAGTGCGACGCAGTGATGCTGCCGCTCACGTCGCCCCAGGGCTGCCGCGCCCGGCCGGCCAGCCCGAGGCTCTGCTGGATCAGGACTTCCTGGAGCCGATCGTACAGCGTCGGTTCGGTATAGTTGAAATGCACCACCGAGATCTGGTACAGGAACGCCAGCCGCCGCCGAGTGGCTTCGGCATACTTGAAGATGTTGAACTCGATCATCGGACCGGCCCGGTTCGACAGATCGATATTGCTCCGGGTCGACTTGAAGGCGCTCGCGCCGAACCCGGCGGACCAGTGTTCGTCGATGCTCCGGCCGGCGAACGCGTCGACCGAGTAGAAACTGGTCTTGTCCGTAAAAACGGTTGAATCGGGGAGCGTAAAGCGCGAGCTGTTCTGCGACCCACTCAGCGACAGGCTGATCTTCCACTGGTCGGTGGTCTTTGCTGCTTCGATTTCGCCCCGAAGATTCGAAAACCGCTGCCGGGATTCCCCGTTGAGGAAAGTGTTGGCCGAGGTGGTGAATACCCAGTTGTGCCAGGGATCTTTCGGCTTGAGCCCTACGCCTTGTGCCGCGTCCTTCGCGGCCGCCGGCATCGTCACCGCGAGCTTGGCGCCATCGGGGGTGCGGGCCAGGTACCGGACCAGGCCGAGCTTGATCACCTGGGCCACCCCCTGGCGCCGGGTGTCCTCGCTTTCGGTCGATTGGGTTACGTGGACCAGTTCGTCATCGACGCCCTGAAACGCTCGCTGGCCGATGAACCGCAGGGTCAGCTTTCGGCCTCCGCCTCCTGTTTCCTGCGAGGCGACCAGCAGGTGGACGTCGGATACCGCCCGATCGAGGACCCAGTTGACGTAATTGATCTCGGTCCGGAGGAACTGGGAGTCGCACTCGAACTGACAGTCGAGGAAGACCCGGATCGCTTCGGTCGGCTCGGAACCGGCAACCTGGGCCGCCATCGGACGAGCCAGGCCGCCCAACAGGATGACGACGAGCCCGGCCAGGAGCCGTCTCATTGGGATCACCTCAGGATGGGATTCCGCCCGCGATTCGAGCGTTACGCTGTCATAGACGGCCGGGAACCGGAAAAGGTTGCAGGCTCCGGGCTTCGCCCTTGCGGAACCGGCATTCGGCTGCATAATAGCCTCGTGGACCCCAGCGAACTCGCCGACGTATTCAAGCAGCTTCCGATCCTTCAGTTCCT
>JAYUZK010000352.1:0-3103 GCA_043751835.1 Gemmatimonadota bacterium
CGGCCGTTCATCCCGTAGGCGAGGATGGTCTGTGGATGGAACGCATCCACCAGGTCGAGACAGTCGACGTACGGGTCGAACGCGAGATACTTGACGAACCGCGCCGTCGGCAGGATGCCCCACGCTTCGAGCACCGCGCCGTTTGAGGTCGCCCAGCGAAAAGGCCATGGGCCCGGCCACCTGGCTCTCGAGGTTCGGGTGAGCGGCCAGGTCGAGCGTTAGGCCGCGGAGTACGGTTTGGGCGGGGTCCACGCAACCGAGGTGACCGTCACCGTCGTCGATCTTGGCCGGCGGCAGGACGGCCGGGCACTTTCAAGGAGCACAGCGTATCTTGGATCGTACCACCACCCCGCGAGCATGAACGAAGCCCTGGACCGGTTGAAGGCCGCCCTCGCCGACCGCTACCGCATTGAGCGGGAGCTCGGCGCGGGCGGGATGGCCACGGTCCATCTCGCCCACGACCTGAAGCACGACCGCAAGGTCGCGCTCAAGGTCCTGCGCCCGGAACTGAGCGCCATCCTCGGCGGCGAACGCTTCCTGGTCGAGATCAAGACCACGGCCGGCCTCCAGCACCCGCACATCCTCCCCCTCTTCGACTCGGGAACCGCCGACGGGTTCCTCTACTACGTCATGCCCTTCATCGAGGGCGAGACGCTACGTGATGCACTCGACCGGGAGACCCAGCTCGGGATCGATGAGGCCGTCCGGATTGCGGCCGATGTGGCCGAGGCGCTCGACTACGCCCACCGTCACGGCGTGATCCACCGCGACATCAAGCCCGAGAACATCCTGATCCACGACGGCCGGTCGATGGTGGCCGACTTCGGGATTGCACTGGCGGTCAGCGCGGCGGCCGGTGGGCGGATGACCGAGACCGGGCTCTCGCTCGGCACGCCGCACTACATGAGTCCGGAGCAGGCGACGGCGGAGAAGGACCTGACGCCGCGCTCGGATATCTATTCGCTGGGCGTGGTGCTCTACGAGATGCTCGCGGGCAAGCCGCCGCACTTCGGCGCTACCGCCCAGCAGATCATCATGAAGATCGTGACTGAGGATCCGGCGCCGGTTGCCAGCCTGCGCCGGTCGGTCCCGGCCAACGTCGCGGCCGCGGTGGGCCGGGCGCTCGAGAAAGTCCCCGCCGACCGGTTCGCCACCGCCAAAGCGTTCGTGGACGCGCTGCGAGATCCGGCCTTCCGGTCCGTGCCGGCCGGTCCGGCCGCGGCTCCGCGCGAGCGGCGGTGGGTTTGGCAAGTCGGGGCGGCTGTGGGGCTCGTCGCGGCCGGCATGCTGCTTGGCACGCTGTTGAGTCGGCCGAGGGTGGCCGCCCCCGGCCCCGTCGCACGATTCGACGTCTCGCTGCCGGAATCGGAGGCGCTGGTGGCCGCGGCGGGGGTCAACCTCGCGCTGGCTCCGGGCGGGTCCCGCCTCGTGTATGTCGGCGCGTCGAAGGGGGGCGAGGCCCAGCTCTGGCAGCGCCCGCTCGACGCGCTTCGGTTCCAGCCCATTCCCGGCACCGACGGGGCGCGCATTCCCGCCGTCTCGCCCAATGATTCCATGGTGGCGTTCACGGTGAACGGGGCGCTCAAGACGGTGTCGTTCCACGGCGGGCCGCCCGTGACCCTGGTGGCCTCCGGGGTGCCCTCGGTCGGCGGCGGCATCGCGTGGGCCGACGACGGGCAGATCTACTTCGTGGACAGCACCGGCGCGATCCAGCGGGTGCCCGCGGCCGGGGGCCCACCCAGCCGGGTGGTGTCGCCCGCGACTGGTGGCGGCGGGTACATGTGGATCGACGCCCTGCCCGGCGGGAAGGGGCTGCTCTTGACCCTCGCCAAGCTCGGCCTGCCGGAGACGAGCGAGATCGTGGCGGTGGCGACCGCGGGCGGACCGGTCCGGAAGCTGGTGAAGGGGACGATGGCGCGCTATCTCCCGGCGGGATACCTGGTGTACACCACGGTCGACGGAACGATGATGGCCGCGCCCTTCGATGCCGGCGCACTCGAGGTGACCGGGGCCGCGGTGGCACTGTTCAACGGCGTGGACGTCTACATGGGGTCCGCGTCGCAGTTCGCGGTGTCGCGGACGGGAACACTGGCCTGGGTCGGCAACGAGGGATTGAGCGAGGTCGTCCGGGTGGACCGGACGGGTACGGGCGGCCCGGTCGATCCGGGCTGGACGGGCGAGCTCAAGTTCCTCGCTCTCGCCCCGGACGGGGTGCGGCTCATCGTCAATACGTCCGATGCGAGTGGCGCCAAACTCTGGATCAAACAACTCGACCGGGGACCGCTCAGCCCGCTCGCCTTCGACGGGAACCGGAACGTGGGACTGTCCTGGTCCCCCGACGGCCAGCTGATCGCGGTGCTGTCGAATCGGTCCGGCCCGGGCCAACTCTGGCTGACCCGGGCCGACGGCACCAAGGCGGCGGAGCGGGTTCCCGTCGACGGCAACCCCTACTCGGCGGTGTGGACACCGGACGGCCGTGAGATCGTCATCGGCCGGTCGAGCCAGAGCAGCTCGTCCGAACTGATCGCCTACCGCCCCGGCCCGGACTCCGCTACCCGGGCACTGATCGGGGGAACCTTCCTGGCCGTGTACCCTTCGGTGTCGTCGGACGGACGCTGGCTGGCGTACTCGTCGAACGAGCCCGGCCACGACGAGGTGTTCGTCCGCCCCTTCCCGAACGTCGGGGACGGCAAGTGGCAGGTTTCCACCGCGGGAGGGATGGAACCCGTCTGGGCGCACAGCAGCCGCGAGCTCTTCTTCCGGACCGGGGCCGGCGACCTCGTGGTCGCTCAGGTCGGCACCGAGCCGTCACGAGTCTTTCGGTTCGGGGCGCCGAAGACGTTGTTCGCCGCCGGGGTCGATGACCATACGGACGGGAAGCACTACGACGTGACACCGGACGACCAGCACTTTCTCCTCGTGCGTCCGGTCGGCGGCTCGCGGGCCCGTCTTGTGGTGGTGGAGAACTTCGGCGAGGAACTTCGGCGGAAGGCGCCGCGGTGAACGCCTCCGACACCCCGCCGGCCGCTCAGGGCGGCGGCCGGTGCCGGATCGCCTCCGGCGACCGGATCGCATCGAGCGGTAGGACGTGCAGGGTCCAGCT
>JAYUZK010000353.1:0-5029 GCA_043751835.1 Gemmatimonadota bacterium
AAGGCGCCCGGGAGATCCCGGTCCGATTTCCACCAGGACGCGAACCGATCCTCCCCGCGCGTCCGTATGAGTTCGGAAATCCAGACCCCCGGTCGCACCGGCCGATCCCAGTCGCCCGGTTCGCGCAGCCAGCCGGCCATGGTCGTCGACCGGGTTTCGCTCCACGGTGACGGCCACAGCATCGCTCGTTCGCAGGATCCCGTCGCCCCATCGAGGCATCGGATTTGGTCCGGCCCGGCGCGGTACCAAGGCGTGCCGTCGCCTTGGCGTATGAACCACAGGACGAACAACGGATTCCGGACCAGATCGGGCAGGGTCGGCACTTCATTGGATCCGAACCACTGACCCACCCCAGCCGCCCCGGGGCGCCACAGCCAATCGCCGCGGCTTACGCCCCCATGCCCGGTCCGCTCGAGCCAGGCCCTGAATGCAAGCCCGGGCTGACCAAAGCGCGCCCGGTAGACGCACGGCGTGAGAACCCGCTCCAACCAACCATGATCGATCCCCCTCGGTACGTTCCCATCGGCATTGTGGGGCTGGAACAAAACGCAGGTCCGCCCGTCGGTCGCCTCAGGCCAGAGCGTGCCCCGAGCAGCGGACCAGGTGGCGCCCGTGCTGTCATGCCCGTCGGAATCATAGGCCCAAATCAACAGCCGATTCGGCCCATCATCGGGAACCGCATGGGCCCAGACCCGCCGCGCGGCGTCTCCCAACGAGGCGGACGCCGAGGAGTCATCGGCCGGGAAACCTCGTACCGACACCCGGGAGGTATCGAGCGTGGCGAGCACCATCGGCAGGGTATCCATTACCTGACGGAGGGTCAACCGCTCCTCGATCCGTCTGATGGCGCCACGAAACTGGTTCCGCTCGGCTTGGTCAGCCGACAGCCTCTCATCAGGAGCGGCCCAGCATCCGAGCCCCAGCAATGCCGTCGCGACAACCGTGATCGACTTCACGATGTCCTCCGGAGGCCCAGGGCCAATCCCATCAGGGCAAGGCCCCAGGCACAACCGGCCAGGAACCGCCAGGACTCTTCAGAGCCGGCAGCCTGGCGACGTGCGTCAAGCGCCGATTGCCACTCGGCCACGAGTGCGCCGACGGGTTCTCCCGCCACTGATTCGAGCCGCGCCCGAAGGGGCAGCGACCGGGAGGCTTCCAGCAGGGACCAGGCCCCATCGCCACGGCGCCCGACCGCCGAGGCCAGCACGGCGTTTCGAATTTCGATCGTCAACTCCCCGGTAACCGGCCCCTCGAGTCCGAGCGCTTCACCGCAGTGATCCCGGCGTCCCTCGCGACAGGCTCGAGCCTGGATCCCCGCACTGGACACGAACTGGTACGCCAGATCATCGTCGGAGTAGAGATCCGGGAGCGGCCACGCGGCAATTGGCAGCCACGCCGCGAGCGCCGAGTCGGCTCGGGCCAGGAGGACGCCCCCGAGGGCCTGCCACAACACCCGCCGAACCGTTCGACCATTGCTCCAACGGTCGACGTCGTCGGCCGATGCACCCACAATCGGCCCGCCGGCGGAATTCCGAGCCACGACCTGGAGTCGCGCCGATTCGCGGTTGGCCCCGATCGAGAGAATGACCCGCGGTGCCACCGCGCCGAACAGGCGTTGCCATTCGAGAGAAACCTGCCCGATAGCGGGCTCGAAACGGCGGCGCACCCGGGCGGGAAGCGCGACCACCAGCGCGCCCGCCCGGACCGTGTCCGACGGGCGCCAGGGGAGGGCCCGTTCCTGCGCCTGTAGAACCCTACCATAGGTGCTCCGAACGGAATCGAGCTGGTGGGCCAAGACGGCGCGCGACGGCCCGCCCGGCCCGGCCACCTGCAGCACGGTCAAGGCGGTCCAGGCCAGACTAGACATCGATCAGCATCCAGCGCCCACCGAGCAGCGCAAACGGCCCCCATCGGCCGAACAGCCCGCTGGCGAGGGGGCTCAGCCAATCCGCATTCATGCCGAGCAACAGCGCGCCCCCCTGGACCACCAGCAGTGCCAACAGCACTCGGCCCAGTATCCGTTGGGTCGGCGCCGGAAGTGCGGTGAAGCAGTAGCCGGCCGCGAAGACCGACAGCGCGGCGAGGACGAACTTGACGGCAAGAGCCGTCGGAAACGTCCGGAGCGAGGGCGGAATCGAGACCATCCCCACCGAGGCGAGCGCGGCCACCCAAAGCACCAAACCGACCACCACGATCCAGACCGCGGCGGCCACGAACCGGAACCAGACGTAGCGCCACCGTGCGACCGGCAGAGTCAGGGCATAGACAAAGCGACCCCGGTGATCGGCTTGCCAGACGATCAAAGCGGTCGAGAGGCCTAACGCCACCGCCAGCACCGGATAGAACACGCCCCAGGCATCGAGCTGCCCGAGCAGGACCGGCACCGCGCCCGGATCGCGCGGCCACGAGCGAACCACTGACACCACCGGCAGCGCGGCGGCCGCAAAGGCCGCGGCGACGATCCACGCCCGGCACGAGCGCCAGAAGAACCAGATCATCGCGTTCAGCATGCCTGCCTCCCGGTCCGGCGGGCTCGCAACCGTTCGACGAAGCCCTCTTCGAGGTCGAGATCGTCCACGGCCTCGAGCGTCACCCCACCCGCATCGAGCCAGGAGGCATGCTCGCCGCGCCAGCCGTCGATCACCCAGACGGCACCGGTCGGGCCGTGGCCCACCGCCGACAAGACGGTGAATGGCGGAGGCCCGAGGCGCTCCACCGACCCTCGGAGCGTGAGACGCTTGGCACCATCCTTGAACTCGGCCATCGGCAGTTCCGACACCAGGCGCCCCGTATCTATCACCCCGACCCAATCGCAGAGCCGTTCGAGTTCGTGGACCAGGTGGCTCGAGATGAAGACCGTGGCCCCGTAGTCGGCCACATAGGTGACGACCGCCGCGAGGACGTCGCGGCGGACCACCGGATCGAGCCCATCGGTCGGCTCGTCGAGCACCAGCAAATCGGGCCGCTGCGACAGCGCTTGGAGCATCAGCAGCTTGCCCATTTCGCCCTTGGACAGGTGCGAGAGCCGGCGGTCCGGCGCCAGCCCGAACTGTTCCAGCAGTGTCGCCGCCCATTGGCGATCGAACCGGGCGTGCCACGACGCGTGGAAATCGATGCTTTGACTGACCGTGAGAAAGGGATGGAGATGGGGGCGCTCCGGAACGTATCCGATCCGGGCAAGGGCCTGCGGCGCCTCCCGGGGAGTCGGGTGGCCAAGCACGTGGATTCGGCCGGCGGCCGGCCGCTCGAGGCCCAGCAGGAGCCGAATAGTGGTCGTCTTCCCGGCCCCGTTCGGCCCGAGAAATCCGTAGATCGCGCCTTGGGGGACCGTCAGCGACAGCCCTTCGATCGCAAAGCCGGCTCCCGGCCGGAAATCAACGTGGTCGAACCTGATCGCAGCGTCCGTCATGTCGTGCGCTCCTTGAAGAGATCGTTCCAGACTCGTTCGAGGTCCCGTGTGGTAAGGCCCTCGCGGGCCGCGTCGGCCAACAGCCGGCGCATCAGCCGGCGGGCCCGGGCCAACCGGTCCCGCTCGCGATCCTCGGTGGGGGCGCGCTTGATGAAGGTGCCCGCGCCCTGGCGCATCTCGGCGAAGCCTTCCGACTCGAGCAGGCGATAGCTCTGAATCACCGTCGCCGGATTGATTCGAAGCTCGGCGGCCAGTTGACGCACCGATGGAAGCGGATCCCCCGGCCCGAGGACCCCACCGCCAACCGCCGCCTTCAGCCGAGTCGCGATCTGGTCGTAGATGGGCACGGCGCTCCGCGGATCGATGTCGTCGAGCCACCGGAGGACCAGGCGTACCGCCTCCGGTCCCCGATCGCTGCCGCCACCCGTGCCGTTCGTCGGTGCCATGGCTCGGAACCTGGCAAAGGTCGGGCCAAGTGTATCGGTGTACTAGTACAATGGGACTTAAGCCGTTGCCGGGAAAGGCGGTCGGATCAACGCGGCCGCAGTCGGCCGGGCGATCCGAGGGCCACCGGCGGCCCCGCGGCGTGCCGGCGATCGAGGTACTTTGCTGGATGGCTTCCACTGACGAATTCGCGCTCTACGATCTCCGGGTCGAAGTCGTCCGGGCCCGGGGGCGGATGCTCTGTCACGAGCAGATTGGCGACTATTTCGAAGTCCAGGGTGGGCGGATCTCCCTCCCGGCCGGCCAGTCCTTTCCGCTCTACGCCATGGCGGCCCTTCTGCCCCTCCTTCCGGCCAAGCAGCGGGAGACCCATCCCAACGATTGGATGACCACCGACGCGGACATCGCCTGCCCGGACGTCCACTGCGGGGCCGTCTTCCGGATCAGCCGCACGGGCCGACGCACCTTCCGACACGCCGAGGAATCGGGCGAGGCACTCCCCGGGGCGTCATGATTCCGCTTACCGCCCTGGCGCCGGACTACCAGGTGCCCCGGATCATTCTCGGTGGCTGGCAACTCTCGTCCGGCCACTCGGCCGGGCCGGCAGACTCCGCTGCCGCATTTGATCTCTGGGACCGCTGCCTCGACCGCGGGCTCAACACCTTCGATTGCGCCGACATCTACACCGGGGTTGAATCGCTGATCGGGGGTTACGTCCGGCGCCGCCGGTCGGCCGGCCAATCGCTGCCGCAGGTCCACACCAAGTTTGTGCCCGATCTCGCGGCTCTGGCCACCATCGACCGGCGCTACGTCGAACGGATCATCGACCGGTCGCTGGCTCGGCTCGGCGTCGAGCAGCTCGACCTGGTCCAGTTTCACTGGTGGGACTACCAGGTGCCCGGCTATCGCGAAACGTTAGGCGTGCTCGACGATCTCCGCCGCGACGGCAAGATTCGGCTGGTCGGCCTGACCAATTTCGACACCCGGAGGCTCAAGGAACTCGCCGCGACCGGGCTTCCGATCGCCTCCCTCCAACTCCAGTACTCCGTGCTCGACCAGCGGCCCGCCCGAAGCCTGGCCGCCGCGGCCCAGGGCGCCGGGATTCCCTTGCTCTGCTACGGCAGCGTAGCCGGTGGCTTCCTGAGCGATCGCTGGCTCGGCCGCGATGCGCCGACG
>JAYUZK010000354.1:0-2900 GCA_043751835.1 Gemmatimonadota bacterium
AGCTGTAGCTAGCGCGGCGCCACCCAGATGACAGACGCCGCTCCGGACTTGACCACGTTCGGAACGCGGGTCACCCCTCCGAGCGCGGAGTCGACGACCACTACGTCGGCACCGACGGCAAACGCCAAGCCGTCCCCTCGGGGCGCAACAGAGATCTGACGGATCCGCTGTCCGAACTCCAGTCGGCGAGGAGGTCCGCCCCCCGCGACGCCGTGCAGCACGATCGTGCCGCGCTGGCTGCGTGGCCGCTCCACCAGCACCCGGCCACCGCCGGCCAGGAAGTAGAGGCTCCGCGAGCTCGTGTTCGGAAGCTCTCTCGCAACTTCTCTTGGTTGGATCTCTGGATGGCCGACAGGCCAGACACTGATCCTTCTCGTCTCCTCCCACGACTGCAGGAGTGCGATGCCCCATTGCAGGTTGAGGAGCGAGTACTTTCCATTGCCGGGGAGCTCCAGAGTCCCCACGAATTTCCCCGTTCGAAGGTCGGCCACTCGGTAGGGACCAGCCGCATTGCCGTCGGCGGCCTGGTAAAGGCACTTCGAGTCGCCGGGGGCGAAGAGGAAGACGCCCGGTCCGGCCAGCAGCCCGACGGGAAGCTCCTTCTCCAGCTGCCCGGTCGACGCCGTGAAGATCGCGACTCGTTCCGTTCCTCGATCGTGATCGTACCAAGCGATCGCCAATCGATCGGGGTCCGAAGGAAGAAATGAAGCGGTGGCCTCGTTATCGGCGATCTCGATCGTGCTGATCTCAGCTCCGGTCGCGCCGTCGGCCACGACCAGGCGGGAGTTCTCCGGGGCAGGCCCCCCATGAACGGCGGCGAGGAAGAAGGGCGAGCCGCTCGCGAACTCAAGCATGTCGATGTGCGGGTATTCCTCTCGCCTTTGCGCTTTGGGAGAGCTGAAAAAAGCTGCGCGCGGCCATTTCCTACGCAGGTCGACAGCGCTCGATGCGACGCCGGTCCGGGCGTCATAGGAGACGAATTGATAACCATCGAGAACTGCCACCTTCGAGTCAGGATCGAGGGTTGCGAAAGCGGCTGCCGCATTGAGCAGGCAGATCGCGAGGCCAATCCCGACCCGGCTCCTCATGGATTCACTCCTGTATCAGGCCCATACATTACGGGTTGATCGAATTGGGTCCAACCCTGCTCGTTGACCTGGGTTCCCAGAACCCGGGTCGGATAATCAATCAGGGGCGCCTGGGTGACAGTCGTGTGGACCACCCATTGCCAAGGATTAGGATCTCCGGGGAAGTGGCGTTCGCTGAATTCATGGCCATGCGGGCCGACATTATAACGGCGGACCAGTTCCCGCTGGAAGATTGCGCGCTGCCGGTGAGGATTGCTCTGAGCCAATCCCCAAAACCATCCTCCTGCCTGCCCCCCGGTCAGATATTGATAGGCCATCAGGCCGTACATCTCGAATATCCGTCGAACACATTCCCTGATGTTTTCGATCAAGCTCCAGGCCTGGTCCTCGGTCACGACCGGCTCGTCGAGCTGCCCGAAACCGTAGCCGTGCGGAGGCCCGAATAGCGGCATTCCCCCTTGAATACCAAAATCGAGGTGGCACACGGGGTGGTTTCGGTCGTACGTTACCCTGTCCGCTCGGCCTTCGTAGAACTGGCGATAGAACGGCCGCCCACCGCGATTCTCGTGCCGGAAGATCCGGACGGCGGTCGTCCTCCAGCACGCCAACGCCAGGAGCGCGACATGGACCCGCTGCCCGTGCGTCAGTCCTTGTACATCCGGCCGCGGATCATTGAAATAGTCGTCCACCAGCGCCTCGACCACTGCCTCGGCCTGCGCGATCGGGATCCGGTCGCCACCCGGGATGACCGGCCCTCCCGGAATCGGATTGGTCCGGCTGCGCACGCGGAAACGCGGCAATCTCATGTCGGGCGCCGGCGCGGCTCCGGCGGGTTCGGGCGGCGCCCAATCGCGGATGCTTCGGCGATTGATTTTTGCGCTGAGCATTTCCAGGACTCCGTCGCCGCCGCGGATGACCTCGCTGCCGTCCGGCTTGACGACCCAAGGCTGAAATTCGACGGCCAATGCGTCCTTGACGGTCGCCCCGGCATGCCGGCCCCACGGGCTGGGCCGGCCCGAGACGATCAAGAGTGGCGTCCGCCGGCCAGCTACCGGAAATGCCGGGGTGGCCGGCACGGTGCTGCGTTCGACGCCCTGGGCTGAGATGATGACGTTCAGGGCGTCCGGAACCTCTCCGTGGGCGCCCGGGACGATCGGAACCCCGGCGGCATTGCTGAGGTGGCCCTCGCGATCGAAGTGGAGCTCTCCCCGCAGAAGCACGCTGCCGCCAGTTCCTGGCGGATTCGGGCCGTGCGCGACCACGTCTCTCGGAGCAAAGACGTTCGGCGGGTAGGTATAGTGATTGCCCGGGTTCAAGATCTGGTTTGCGGCCCCTGGGCCGAACTCAGCCGAGTTGGCGTCCGGGCCGCGCCACGACAAGGTGAGCTTCCAGTCCAGATCGATCACGATGTCGGTCGTGGCTGGCGGATCGCGCAGGTCCGAATAGATCAATCGATAGCGGCGGGCGGACATTCGCTCCAGCTGCTGTTGATTGATTCCGACGATCTCGCAGAAGCCCATCCACATCGGCATCTGCGGGTGCAGCACGTTCGGCGGAGCCTGGTTCCATTGCGAGATGAATGGACGCTGATAGTTGACGATTTCAAAAGGCGCCATCCGGCGAGCCCGAGCCTCGTCCGCGAGCACTGCGTACCCCTGCGCGTGATTCCTTGGAGAGCGGAGGAAGTCGACGGTGATGACCTCCTGGGCCTCCCCGACCCGGTCGCCCGGCTGTTGACCACCCGGGCTCGCCGTTTGACTGGCGATGTGATCGTCGACGAGGCCGAGCTGGAGGCCACAGAGATTGACCGCC
>JAYUZK010000355.1:0-3775 GCA_043751835.1 Gemmatimonadota bacterium
TTGTCGCTGGGGATCAGGGCCAGGTCGGAGTGGAACCACTGGGTGTCGCCGCCGTGGCCGAAGATCCTGAGTCCGTGGCTCGACTGCTCGTAGAAACCATGGGCGAACCCCGGGATTCTCGGATCGTGGCCCTGGATCCGCGAGTGCATCAGCTCCATCTGCTTTTCGCCAAGAATCCGGACGTCGCCATAGGCGCCATTGTTGAGGTGGGCGATCATGAAGCGGGCCATGTCGGTGGCGGAAGCGCCGATCGACCCAGCCGGTGCGGCGCCGGTCACGATCTCGAACTTCTTGGCAACGAACTGGCCGTCCTTCCACTGGTACCCGACCGACATATCGTCCGCGAATTTCGCGGGCAGCGGCTGGCGCACGGTTGTGTGGGTCATGCCGAGCGGGTCGATGATGTGCTTTTCGATGTACTCGTCCCAGGTCTTTTCTCCGCCGACTCGTTCGACGATATAGCCGGCCGTGGCGGTCGCCCAATTGGAGTAGGACGAGAACGTTCCCGGCGGCCGGACCCGGGCCGGCATGTGGGCGGGGAGCCATTTGCTCATGGGACTGATATGGGCCGGGTCCTCGGTGAAGAGGTCGCGGCCGTCCTCCTCGAGCCCCGGTGTATGCGTGAGAACGTCCTTCAGAGTGATGGGCTGGGGATAGGTGGCCGGGATTTTGAAGTCGAGGTAGTCATTGATGTCCTTGGTCAGGTCGAGCTTGCCCTGCTCGTTGAGCTGCATCACCGACGTCCAGGTGAACAGCTTGGAGATCGAGCCGATCCGGAACAGTGTCTTGTCGGGATCGACCGGCTTCCGCTTTTCGACGTCAGCGTAGCCATAGCCCTTGGCCAGCAGGAGCCGGCCGTCTTTCACCAGCGACACGGTGATGCCGGCGATGTGTTTGTCGCGCATGTAGGCGGCCATCAGGCCGTCGAGAAAGGCCTCGACCTCCGCCTTGTCGCGGGGGCCCCGGACCGGGGCCGCAGTGGTGTCGGCGGCGCCATGGAGCAGGGCAAGAGTGACCAACGAGGCAACGAGCACATGTCCTCCGGGATTCAGATTTGTATACAAAGTAAATGATCCCCTACGTTCGCTCCCAATCCGGAGTTTCGCAATATCAGGCCCGGACCGGTCCAGAGCATCGGAGACAGAACCATTACCACCCAACCGGACCCGCCATTAGCTTGCCATCACCAATCCCAACGCCGGAGCCCTGACGAGTGCGCATCGCCGTGGTGTTCGACACCCCGTACGCGAGGTGGACTCCAGAGCAGCATCGCCAACAGATGGAAGACGAACTGGCCGGGAAGACCGGGCAGGAAGTTGAGCTCGAGTACCAGGTCGGGCAGGCCCTGATCGAGAACCGGCACGACATTCTGCTGGTCGGGGTCAAGGACGACCCGCGGACCATCCTCGATCATTGCATCGAGTGGAAGCCCGATCTGGTCGTGAACTGCGCCGAAGGCATGAGCGGTGCCCCGTACGACTACCTGTTCCCGGGTCTGCTGGAGAGCGCGGGCATCCGCTACACCGGGTCCCCGCCCCTCGGCCTCCTGGTCTCGCGAGACAAGGCGATGAGCAAGAAGATCCTGGCCTATCATGGGATCCAGGTGCCCGGGTTCGCCACGTGGGCGCCGAAGGAGGCGGTTACCCAAACCCCGCCGCTCCGCTTTCCGCTGATCGTCAAGCCGCTTGCCTCCGATGCATCGGAGGGCATCGCCCAGGCCTCCGTCGTCGGCGGCCTCGACGAGCTCAAGGAACGAGTCGATTTCGTCCATCAGCGGTTCGACCAGACGGCCATCGCGGAAGAGTTCATCGAGGGGCGGGAGCTCTATGCCAGCGTGATCGGCAATCAGTCCACGCTCGAGGTGCTGCCCCTCACCGAGCTCGTGTTTGACAAGGACAAGAACCCCCCTGAGGAACGGATCGCGACTCAGTCGACCAAGTGGCAGGAACCCTATCGCCGGCGGAAGGGAATCCGGTACCAGTTCGCCCGGCCCGTATCCGCGGCGGCCAAGGAGCGGATCGAGGAGATCTGCCGGACCGCGTGCCGGGCGCTCTGGCTCCGCGACTACGCCCGGATCGACGTCCGGCTCGCCGACAACGACGAGGTATGGGTGATCGAGGCCAACGCCAACCCGTACATCGCCCGGGGGCACGAGGTGGCCAACGCCGCGGACAAGGCCGGAATGCCTTATGGCAAATTCATCCAGCGGATCGTGAACGAGGCGATGACCCGATATGAGCGCGCCTAACCGTCGGGCCGCGGCCCCGAGCGACGATCCCCGGTGCAAGTGCGGATTCCCGCTCCACCGGTTCTGGAGCCACTGCCCCGATTGCGGCCGGGCCCAACGGTGGGGTGACTTGGCCGAAGTCAGCGGCGACCAGTGCCCGAGCTGCGGGTGGGCCATCAGTCCCAAGTTCCTCTATTGCCCCTGGTGCGCCACGATGGTCTACGACGAGCGGCACTCGTCCAAACACCCGCTCAAGGCACCCAAGGGTTTCCGGATGGATGCCAAGTGTGACTGGGGCTGCGGCGGCGGGGTCCAGTATCCGATGCCGCATTGCCCCTGGTGCGGCCGGGACCAGCACTGGAACGAAGACGACCGGTTCGAGGGGGAGTGCGCCCAGTGCGCCCGGGGCGTCAACGACTGGATGGATTTCTGCCCGTGGTGCGGTGGGGACGCGACCGGCCAGGTATTGATCCCGCGAGCGCTGGCCCAGGTCCGCCAGCTCCTTCGGGTCACCGGCATCGCCGACTGGGGGTACCGGGTTCTCCTCCGCCCGGGGGTCTCGGGTGTCGACCCGCACTATCCCAAGATCGTCGAGATCGAGCATCGGTATGTGATTGGCGTTCGGCGCCGGGACGAAATCCCGTGGCCGATGCTGATCGGGCTCATCAGCCACGAATTGGGACACAGCTTCCTCTATCACCACTGGCACTGGACCCGGTCAAAGGAGTTCCGGCGGACCTTCGGCGAGGCGAGCAAGGCGTATCGGGTGAACGACAACGCCTGGGTCGATTTCCAGCGTCGCCGAGTGGCCAACCGCCCGGTCAACCACGTAAGCGGCTACGCCGCCCGCCATCCCCAGGAAGACTTCGCCGAGACCTTTCGGTACTATGTGACCCGGCGGGGAAAGCTCCGGGAGTTGTTCACGGAGTTCGGACAGAAGCGAAAAGGCGTCCCGGTGTACGAGAAGTTTCTGGTGCTGGAGGGATACTTGCGATCGCTGAAGAGTTGGCGATGACGCCGCGGCCGGCGGAAGGAATGAGGGCGGTGGGGCACGATCCCACAACCTACGGATTAAAAGTCCGTTGCTCTACCAGTTGAGCTACGCCCCCGAAACGGCAGTTAAGATAATTCCCACTCGGATTCCCCGCCGGTTGCGGGCCCGGGTCGCCCGGGAACCCCGGTCCGATGTACAATTGAGGCAACCAGGAGGCTGCATGCCGAAGCGCGAAGACGCGATGATTGCCAAGCTCGTGAAGAAAGCGGCGTCGAAGGTCGCTGCCCCGAAGGATCGGTCCCGACAGTACGACGACACCCTGCGGATTCGGACCGGCGACGAGGATCCGGAGACCAAGAAGATGTTCAAGGAGATGCGCCGCCGCGAATTCTGAGCGGAGGCTCCCGCGGCCCCGCAACGCCGTGGCGGTCTGCAATGGCATCCCCCGTTCATTCCCCAATAATTAATCACCGGTCTGGCTGGAACCAATTTCAGCCACCCGTCAATCCATTTGAGGAAAACGACTTAGCGCCAGACTGCATCCAACTGCACAC
>JAYUZK010000356.1:0-8687 GCA_043751835.1 Gemmatimonadota bacterium
CTCGGCCAGGGTCGGGTAGTTGAAGACGGTGCGCATGAAATATTCGAGCCCGCCGCCGAGGCCAATGACGGTCTGGCCGATGTGCAGCAACTCCGTGGCCCCAGTGCCGATGATGTGGACGCCGAGGAGCCGGCGATCCTCCCGCCCGAACAGCAGCTTCAAGAGGCCGTCGCCGTCGCCGAGGATGTGGCCCCGGGCGATTTCGCGGTAACGGGCAATCCCGACCTCGTAGGGCACTTTCCGTTCGGTCAGGACGTGCTCCGGTTCCCCGACCATCGACATTTCGGGAATGGCGTAGATGCCGATCGGGAAATGGGGCGCCATGGACTGGGCGGCCGCGCCTAACGCGTGGCAGGCGGCGAGCCGGCCTTGTTCGCTGGAGGTGGCGGCGAGGCTTGGGTAGCCGATCACGTCGCCGGCGGCATAGATGTGCGGCACGTCGGTTCGGAACGTGGCGTCGACCTTGAGGCGGCCCCGATCGTCGGGAGTGAGCCCGGCGCGGTCGAGCCCGAGGTCGTCGGTGGCGCCAACCCGGCCGACCGAAAACAGCACCGCGTCGGCGACGATCCGTTTCCCGGACTCGAGCTGCACGGCCACCTTCCGCTTGGCTCCCTCCAGCACCTCAATTCGTTCGACGCCTTCCCGGGGCCGGAACGTCACCTTGCGGCGCCGCATCTGGTGAATCAGCTCGTCGACGATCTCATGATCGAGGAACTCGAGCGGGCGATCCCGCCGGTCCACCACCGTCACCTCCACGCCGACCGCCGCAAACATCGAGGCGTACTCGATTCCGATCACCCCGGCACCAACCACCACGATGCTCTTCGGAAGGCGGTCGAGCCCCGTGATGTCGTCGCTGGTGAGAACGGTCTGGCCATCGGCGGGGACACCGGGCGGATCGGCCGGTTTGGTTCCGACCGCGATCAGGATGTGGGCCGCGGTCACCTCGCGCCGCCCATCGGGGGACTCGACCGCCACGGTATGCGGATCGACGAAGACCGCCTTCCCACGGAGGATGGTCACGTCGTTCCGGCAGAGCTGATCCTCGATCACGGTGTTCTCGTCCTGCACCACGCGCTCGACCCGGTCGAGCAACTGCTTGGCGGTAGGCCGGTATTCGAACCGGGCAAACCGACGCCGCTCGGGATGGTCGCGAAGGGCGGCGAAGTGGAGGACGGCTTCGCGGAAGGTCTTGCTGGGGATCGTTCCGGTGGCCAGGCAGGATCCACCGAGGGCCAGCCGGCGCTCGATCATGCCGACCCGGCGGCCGAGTTTGGCCGCCTGGACGGCGGCGCGCTGGCCGGCCGGTCCGGAGCCGATGCAGAGCAGATCGAAGTCGTGACTGGTCGCCATGCCGGAACGTTATCGGCAGGCGGGACCGGTTCCTGAGTCAGGCGGCCCTCAGACCTCCAGCTCGACCAGGACGGGCGCGTGGTCGGAGGGCAGCTTGCCCTTGCGCTCCTCCCGATCGACCCAGGCCTTCCGGCAGCTGGTGGCGAGCGGCGCGGTGAGGTAGACATGGTCGATCCGGAGCCCGTTGCCCTTGGGGAAGGCAAGCATCCGGTAGTCCCACCAAGTGAACGGGCCGGGGCCGGCCTCATGGATCCGGATCCCGTCCACCATGCCCCAGGCGGCGATCCTGGCGAGCCGCTCGCGGGCGTCCGGGTGGCAGAGTACGCTTTCGCGCCACTCATCCGGGCGGGCCGCGTCCCGATCCTCGGGGGCCACGTTGAAATCGCCGCAGAGCGCGATCGGCTGGTCGGGGCGGTACCGATCGGCGAGGTGACCCCGGAGCCGGTCGATCCAGCCGAGCTTGTAGCTCCATTTGTCGCTCCCGACGGACTGACCGTTCGGGAAATAGGCCGAGAGCACCCGGACTCCACCAATCGTCGCGGCGATCAGGCGGGCCTGATCGTCCTCGGCCCCGCCGGGGAGCCCCATTTCCACCTCGGCGGCGGGAACACGGCTCAGGATGGCGACACCGTTGTAGGTCCGCTGGCCGTGGAAGACGGCCTGGTAACCTGCGGCTTCGATTTCAAGCATGGGAAACTCCGCATCAGGAACCTTGAGTTCCTGGAGGCAGAGCACGTCCGGCTGGTGGCGGCCGAGGAAGGCCACGAGGCGGTCGAGCCGGGCGCGGATCGAATTGACGTTCCAGGTGGCGAGTCTCACGGCGAGGAGCCTACCCGGCCATGCGGCCGGGGTCAACGACCGGGGTCGATGCCGGGGAGGACATCCTCGTGCACACTCATCTTCGGGGGGCGGGCGGATGCCCGCCCTTACGGGGTTTGGGCGTAGATTGGGGGATCGGGTTGGCTCACTCATCCCAGGGTTCTATCATGCACCGTTCCGTTCGTCTCGCCGCCACGGTATTCCTCACGGCCTGGTCGGTGGCCGCCGCACAACGGCCGACCAAGCCGGCTCCTGCCGCGCCGCAGCCATTGGTGCCGTCCGAGCAGCTGGGGCAGCTCAAGTACCGGTACATCGGGCCGGAAGGAAATCGGATTTCCACGGTGGCGGGGGTGGTCGGGGATCCGAACGTCTACTACGCCGGCGCCGCGTCGGGCGGAATGTTCAAGACCACCGACGGCGGGATCCACTGGCAGTCCATCTTCGACGACCAGCCCGTCTCGTCGGTCGGCGCAGTGGCGGTGGCGCCGTCGGACCCGAACGTGGTCTGGGCCGGGACCGGGGAGCCGTACATCCGGAGCAACATCTCGGTCGGCTGGGGGGTCTACAAGTCGACCGACGCGGGCAAGACCTGGAACAAGATGGGGCTCGACAACACCGGCCGGATCGGGCGGATCGCGATCGACCCGCGGAACCCCGACGTGGTCTTCGTGGCGGCGTTAGGCCACGCCTACGGACCCCAGCCGGAACGGGGCGTTTACCGGACCACCGACGGCGGGAAGACCTGGGAGCGGGTGTTGTTCGTGGACGAGAACACCGGGGCCTACGACGTCGAGATGGATCTCACCAATCCCCGGATTCTGTTCGCCACCACCTGGCAGATCGAGATCCACACCTGGGGCCGGAAGAGCGGCGGGCCCGGAAGCGGGATCTGGAAGAGCACCGACGGCGGCACCACCTGGAAGCGGCTGACCGGGAACGGCCTCCCCACCAAGCCCTTCGGCAAGGCCGACGTCGCAATCGCCAAGTCGAACCCGAACCGGGTGTACGCCCTGATCGAGACCAGCGACGGGGTCCCGCTCCCGGGTGTCGAGGCCGAGTCGGGCGAGCTGTGGCGGTCGGAAGATGGGGGCGCCACCTGGAAGACCGTGAGCCATGACCGGCAACTGGCCGGCCGGACCCAGTACTACACCCGGATGATCGTGACCCCGGACAACGAGAACGAGGCCTACTTTCTCACCGCCAGCTGGGCCAAGACACTCGACGGCGGCGTCACCACCATCGATCCGCCGAGCAACGAAACCGCCGGCGGCGATCACCACGATATCTGGATTGATCCGGGCAACGGGAATCGGATGGTGGTGGCCCACGACGGCGGCGTGTCGATCACGACGAACCGCGGCAAGAGCTGGAACCAAGTCCAGCTCCCCGTGGCGCAGATGTATCACGTCACGGTGGACAACAAGGTCCCGTACTACGTCTACGGGAACCGGCAGGACGGACCGTCGGCCCGGGGGCCGAGTAACAGCCGCACGGCCGAGATCAGCCGCGGGTTCTGGCAGTCGGTGGGCGGCGGCGAGAGCGGCTGGGCGACACCCGACCCCGAAGACCCCAACATCGTCTGGTCGAGTTCGTCCGGTTTTGGGAGCGTCGGCGGAATCGTGAGCCGCTACGATGTGCGGACCGGCATCGCCGAGCCGGTCGAGGTGTGGCCGGAGGCCACCACCGGTCACAGCGCGGCCGAGCTGAAGTATCGCTTCCAGTGGACCTTCCCCCTCACGATCTCGCCCCACAACCGGCACCGGGTGTACGTGGGAAGCCAGCACGTCCACGTCACCAACGACGACGGGAAGACCTGGACCGTGATTTCCCCGGACCTGACCCGCAACGACAAGAGCCGGCAGGGCAGCAACGGCGGGCTGACACCCGACAACGTCGGCGTCGAGTTCGCGGGCGTGGTGTTTGCCATCGCGGAATCGCGGCTCAAGGACGGCCTGATCTGGGTCGGCACCAACGACGGACTGGTCCAACTGACCCAGGACGGGGGAAAGACCTGGGCCAACCTGACCGCGAACATCCCGGGCCTGTTCGACTGGGGCACGATCAGCAACATCGAGCCGTCCCGCTACGATGTGAACACCGCCTACCTCACGGTGGACGGGCACCAGATGAACAGCCGCGATCCCTGGGTGTACAAGACCACGGACCTCGGAAAGACCTGGAAGCTCATCACGGGCGGCCTGGCCAGGAATCCGCTGAGCTATGCCCACTGGATCAAGGAGGATCCGGTCCGGAAGGGACTCCTCTACCTCGGCCTCGAGAACGGCCTGATGGTGTCGTTCAACGACGGCGAGAGTTGGCAGCCGCTCCAGTCGAACATGCCGCACGCGCCGGTCTACGGCATCACGGTTCAGGAATCGTTCAACGATCTGGTCGTCGCGACCTACGGGCGCGGGTTCTGGATTCTGGATGACATCGGCCCGTTGCAGCAACTCACCGCCGAAGTCGCCACCAAGGACGCCCATCTGTTCACGCCGCGCGCCGCCTACCGGTTCCGCTCGGTCGAGCCCCCGATGGTCGCGAGCTACGACCCCGTCGTCGGCCAGAATCCGGCCTACGGCGCTGCGATCAACTACTACCTCAAGGCTCCCGCCGACTCGGTCGTGATCGCGATCGCCGATGCCGGTGGCAAGGAGGTGCGCGTCATTACCACCAAGGGACAGGCCGGGATCAATCGGACGATGTGGGATCTCCGGGCCACCGGTTCGACCCAGATCACCATGCGCACCGCGCCGATCTTCGCGCCCGAATTCACGGTTGGCTCCAACGGGCGGCCGAGTGCCAGCGCGGCTCCGCTGTCCCTCAGGGTGCCGCCTGGACGATACACGGTCACCCTCAAGGTCCGCGGCCAGACCCTCACCGCGCCGCTCGAGGTTCGCAAGGATCCCTCCTCCTCCGGCACCGACGCCGACATCCAGCAGCAGGTGGCCTTTGCCACCGACCTGCAGGGCGAACTGAACGGTGTGGCCGACATGGTGAACACACTCGAACTGGTCCGGGCCCAGCTCGCCACACTCAAGGCGGCGGTCACCGACGCCGCCGTCAAGGCGGCTGCCGACTCGATTGACAAGAAGGTGATCGAACTCGAGGAACCGATGGTTCAGCTCCGGATCACGGGCCGGGGTCAGGACCTGATCCGCTATCCCACCATGATCGCGGAGAAGCTGGTCTACCTCTTCGGCGACGTGGGCGCGACCGACAACGCCCCGACCGCGCCGCAGCGGGCGGTTGGCGGAGTACTCAAGGACCAGGCCCGGGCGGCCCGCAGCGACTTCGACCGATTCCTGAACCGCGACCTCGACCAGTTCAACAAGATGCTGCAGGTGAAAGGACTCGGCGGAATCGTCGCGAAGAGGGAGGCGGGCAAGACATCCTGAGCGGGCCTGGCCGCCAGCATGCGCCTGCTCATCATCCTCCGCCACGCAGTCCCGCTCCTGCTCTCGGTATCACGGGATCGGCACCGCTGGTTATTCTGGGGCCGCCCCGCCGAACGGACCGCCGCCTTTCATCAACGGCGGGCCCGTCGGCTCCTCGCGTCGATCGTGGAACTCGGGCCCAGCTTCGTGAAGATGGGCCAGTTGTTCGCCGGCCGGACCGATCTCCTCCCCGATCAGTACGCCGAAGCACTCAACACCCTGACCGACCAGGTACCGCCGGTCCCGCTCGCGGCGATCGAACAGACCATTCAACGAGCCTTCCGGCGCCCCCTGCCCGACCTGTTCGAGCGCTTCGATGCCTCACCCCTCGCCGCCGGATCGCTGGGTCAGGTTCATCGGGCGAGCTATCGGGGGCGCGAGGTCGCGGTGAAGGTCCTCCGCCCCGGGGTACGAGAACTGGTTGCCACGGACATCAAGGCCGCGCGGCAGATCGCCGACCGGGTGACCCGCTGGTATCCCAATGTTCACACCCGGGCGATCGCGGCCATCGTCGAGGAATTCAGCCGGCGGATCGGCGACGAAATGGATTTTGCGATCGAGGCCGAGAACCTCCGGCTGGTGCGGGCCAACTTCACCGGGAATCCCCGGATCAGGATTCCGGAACCGGTCGCCGCGCTTTCGGCACGGGACGTGTTGACGATGGAGTTCGTCGAAGGGGTTCGGATCGACGTCCTCGACTCGGGCAAGGCCTACGGCCGGCTTCGGGCCCCCGCCATCGTGGAGCGGCTCCAGGAGCTCTACATCCAGATGATGCTGGTGGATGGACTGTTCCACGCCGACCCGCACCCCGGGAACGTCCTGGTGGATGATCAGGGCCGGATCGTGCTGCTGGATTTCGGCGTGGTGATCCAGGTCCCGCGGGAACGACGAAAAGTGCTGGTCGACACCGTATTCGCCGCCGTGCAGAACCAGGCCGCCGGCGTCGTGGAGGGCTTCTACGCGTTGGGCCTGGTGGAGCCTGGGGCGGACCGGGGCCAGATCGAACGGCTGGTGAACATGCTGCTCGATCTGGCGGCCCAGCGGACCACGACCCGGGAGCGAGTGGAGTTGTTGACCCGCGAAATCATGCACGAGCTGTACACCTGGCCGATCCGTCTGCCCAGCGATCTGGTCTACTTCGCGAGAACCTCCGCCCTGATCGAAGGCGTGGGCGTCCGGTACGATCCCGAGTTCAATCCGATCATGTCGGCGGGGCCGGCGTTGTGGCGGATGCGGAACCAGTTGTTGGAGTCGCTGGCCGACACCAAGGCGGTACAGCAGCTCGACTGGCCGACCGCCGTCGGTTATCTGCTCGGCCGGGCGGCGGCCACGGTCGCGGACGCCGGGCGGTGGTTCACCGGAGTGATCAAGGCCGCTCAGGCGGATTCGCCCATTGCCGGCCGAGTCGTTCGAGAACCGCGGCCAGATCAGGGCGCTCGTCGAGCACTGGCCGGACCGGATCGTGGCCCAGCGCCTCCATCCGGGCCACCGCCGTCTTGATCGTGAAGGTGTGCCGGCGCTCGGCCAGCCCGGGACCGACTTCCTCCCAGACCAGCGGCATCGACATCGTGGCGCCGGGCAGCGGCCGGACGCTGTAGGGGGAGACGATCAGCTGGCCGCGGCGGTTCTGGAGATAGTCGAGGTAGACCTTGTCGCCCCGTTTGGTGATGTGCCGGGTGATGGTCGAGATGTCCTTGTGCTCCCGCATCACCAGCCGGGCCAGCAATTCGCCTAACGTGCGGGACTGCTCATAGGTGCACTGGCGACCCAACGGGATCAGGATGTGGAGCCCGGTCTTGCCGGTGGTCTTGACGTAGTTGGGGAGGGTCGCCTTTTCGCAAATCCGGTGGAGCGAGAGCGCCACGGCCACCACGTCCTGGAACGGAGCCTCCTTGGGATCGAGGTCGATCACGCACCAGTCGGGCTGCTCCAGCGATCCGACTCGACTGGCCCAGATGTGGAGCGGGATGGTGCCCGAGTTGGCCAGGTAGAGCAGCGTCTCGAGATCGTCGCAGACGAAATAGCGAATATCACGCTGGGTGTCCTCGCTCCAGATCGCCACGGTCTGGATCCAGTCCGGGGCAAACTCCGGCGCGTCCTTCTGGTAGAATGACTTGCCGTGAATCCCGTCAGGAAACCGAGTCAACACCACTGGGCGGTTTTTGAGATAGGGCAACAGCCACGGGGCGATGTCGCGGTAGTAGTCGATCAGGTCGCCCTTGGTGTATTTGTCCTCGGGCCAGAAAAGTTTGCCGAGATTGGAGAAGGCGACGGCGCGGGGGGCGGCGGATGGGCGGATGGGCGGAGGGGCGGTCGGGGCGAGAGGAGCGACGGTCCAGCCCTGGCGGTCGCAGTCCTCGGGGCGTTTGTCGTCGCGGAGACGGAGGAAGGCCGGGTGGCGGAGAACGCCATCGGGGGTCCACTCGCGATAGCGGACCTCGCAGACGAAACGGGGCTCGACCCAGGTCGTGGTACTGGTTTCGGGAATCGATTCGGACGGGAGCGGCTCCACTCCGGGTTCGCCCGCGGCACCAAAGCAGGGCGGCGCGTTCCGCTTGAGCGGCTCGAGCATGGCCCGGTACTCGGCCAGCTGCTTGTCGTTGAAGCCGGTGCCGACTCGGCCGGCGTAGACAAAGCGGCCGTCGATCAGGTCCGCCAGCTGCAGCGCGCCGAAGCCGCCCCGCCCGCCCTTGGGCTCCGTGAAGCCCACGATCGCGAAGTCGGCGGTCTTGTCCGCCTTGATCTTGAGCCAGGTCGGGCCGCGGCCACCCCGGTATGCGACATCGGCCTTCTTGGCGATGATTCCCTCGAGCCCCATCTGGGCCACCTGCGCCAGGAAGGCGACGCCCTCCCGCGCAATGTGGTCGAGATAGCGGATCGGACCTAACGGCGGGAGGATCGACTTGAGCAGCCGCTTCCGTTCGATCAGCGGCAGCGGGCGGAGGTCGAAGTCCTCGAAGGCCAGCAGGTCGAAGGCGAAGTAGGTGGCCGGCAGCTCGATCCCCGCTCGGCGAATTTCGAGCGCCTTGGAGAGCCGGCCCCGCCGCTGCAGCATCGAGAAGCTCGGCTTGCCCTGCGGAT
>JAYUZK010000357.1:0-6011 GCA_043751835.1 Gemmatimonadota bacterium
AGGCGTCTTCATCGCCCAGATGTTCAAGGAGATGCGCGCCACGGTGCCCGGGGACGATGCCGCGCCCGGCCAGGACATGTTCAGCGGGCTGATGGATGATGCGCTGGCCAACCGTGCGGCGGAAAAATCGCCGCACGGCCTCGGTGACGCGCTGTACCGGCAGCTCTCGGCCCGATTGGGCGCCGGCCACGAGACGTCGAACGGAGGAGGGGATGGCAACCGTGGTCGCTGAAGTATCGGTCGTGGCCGTGCCGGTCGACGGGACGGCGTCGCTGGCCCGGGCCCTGGCGGCCGAACTGGCCCTGCTCGACGAGCTGAAGGCGCAACTGATCGATCAACGCACCGCGCTGGCCGCCGCCGACACGGGCCGCCTCGAGCAGGTCGTTCAGCAGATCAGCCGGACGCTGCTCACCCTTCGTGAGGCGCGCCGTCAGCGGACCATGCTGGTCGAGATGCTTGCTGGCCGGCCGGATGCGGGGCTGGCGGACGTGACGGCGCAGGCTGAGGGCGCGGAAGGCCGTGTGGTGGCTGACCTGGCGGCCCGGATCCACGCGGCCGCGGTGACGGCCAACCGGGAGCTTCTCATCAACCAGACGGCCATCCGGCGTGCGATCGAATCCGGCGAGCGATTTCTCCAGTTCTTGCTGTCGGGCTCCGACTCCACGGAGCCGGTTCCGCAGCGCGGCCTTCTCCTTAACCAGCGAGCCTGACGATGTCCGTGTCCAGTCTTCTAAACGTGGCGCGGGGGGCGCTGCTCGCGCATCAACGGGCAGTTGGCGTGATCGGCCACAATATCGCGAACGCCGAGACGCCGGGGTTCAGCCGCCAGGTCGTTCATCTTGCCGCGGCCGATCCGCAGGCCTTCCCGCCGATCGGCCAGATCGGCAACGGGGTCGGCCTGGTCGGGATTGACCGGGCTCGAAGCGCCTTCTTCGACCAGAACTGGCGCCGCGAAGCGGGTGTTCAGTCGCAGTATCAGGCCCTCCACCAAACCCTTGAACAGGTGAGTGGCATTCTGGGTGAGCCGAGCGACACCGGCATTCAGGCGTCGCTCGATCATTTGATCGATTCGTTCCACACCCTGGCGTCCAACCCGATCGACCCCACCGGCCGCGCGATCGTGGTCGCCAACGCGGTGGCCCTCGTTGACAAGCTCCACATCGTGGACAGTCGGATCGATGGCGTCGCCCAGAACATCGGCGCCGAGCTTGCCAGTGCGGTCCGGGATATCAACGCAACCGTCAACCAGCTCGCTGATTTGAACGTCCAGATCGTCCGGGCCGGCGGGCAGGCGCCCGATCTGCTCGACCGGCGCGACCTCGCCCTCGACAAACTCGGCCAGTACCTCGACGTTCGGATCGTCGAGCGGCCTCAAGGAGCCATCGATGTCCTGCAGGGCGGGCTCCAGCTCGTGAGCAGCGGCGGCTCCACCCAGCCTCTCTCGTTGGCCGGTACCGGGCCCTACCAGCTCCAGATCGGGAACCCGCCGGTCGCGGTCACGGCCAGCGGGGGCAAGCTGAAGGGCCTGATGGACGCCTTCGCGGCGATCGGTACCAAGACAACGCCCGGTGCCCGTGGCACCGGCTTCCGAGGCCAGTTGGACGACCTCGTCACCGGTCTCGTCACCGCCGTGAATCAGATCCACAGCGACTACGATCCGACCACCAAGCCGCTGCAGCCGACCCTGACGCCCGCGCCGTCGCCGCTCAAAGTCGGGATCGTTCCGTTCTTCGATCCGAACGGCGTCACCGCGGCCTCGATCAAGCTGAACCCCGCCATCGCCGCCGACTCGTCCCTGATCTCCGCCGGCTGGAGCACCGCGGCCGGCGACAACACCATCGCGGCACGGCTCGCCGATCTTCGGAATCTGGCGATTCCGGTCCCCGGTTTTACCGGCGGCACCACCACCTCGCCCGCGGTCGCGGCGGGCTCGTCCACGGTCGCCGGGGATTTCTACACCAGCCTGGTGGCGGGGTTCGGCATCACGGTCCAGGACGCATCCAACCGGGTTGCGTCACAGACGACGCTGGTGGATAACATCGGGGCTCAGCGCCAGGACGTCTCAGGCGTGAGTATCGATGAGGAAATGGTCAAGTTGATCGAGTACCAGCAGGCCTATACGGCCGCCGCCCGCCTGGTGAAGGTGGCCGACGACATGCTCAAGGAACTGATCAACCTCGGTCGCTGATCGGCAGCACGAGCCGCGCCCGAAGGCCTCGTTCCGGGCGCGGTTCCCAGGTGATCTCCCCGCCCAGTCGCTCGACGATGGTCCGACAACAGAAGACGCCAAGACCGCCATGCAGACCGCGGTCCTTGGTCGTCACGAACGGTACTCCGGCCGGTTGGCCTCCCGGCCCGCTGTCATCCACCATGATGGCGATCCGGCCGTCCATCGGTATCGTCGCCGTCACCTCGACCTGCTCGGTTGGCCGACCGGATGCTTCTTTCGCGTTGCTGACCAGGTTGAGGAGCACCTGGAGCAGCGGCGACCGCGGCGCCGCAACGAGCACCGGCACCGGAGGCGGCGTGATCGACAGGCGGAGCGTCGGGAGATTCCGCTGCAGATCGGACAGCAGGCGAAGCTCGTTGAGGACCGACTCCAGGGACGAAACCGGTGGTTCACCGCCGGGAGGCCGGCCAAGGTGGCTCAGGAGGTCGAGGGTCGCCACCATGTCGTCGAGTGCCCGCTCGACCTTGACCGCGATGGCGGATCCGCGATTCTCCTCGCCAAGACTGGAGCCGAGGGCCACCACCTGCAGATTATTGCGGAGATCGTGCGTCACGCCGCGAAGGAGTTGCTGGGTCAGGAGGGCACGGTTGAGCGTGATCAGACTCTCGGCCTGATTGGCGTCGACCGGAGGCTGGACCGTGGGCGGCATGAGGTGGGGCGGATGATAGAACCGCCCCGGGCCCGGTACAAGGTGGCCGGCCCGCTAGGTCCGGGAGACCGAACCCCGTTCGACCCAGGCGCCGTGGACGATCGGATCGCTCCGATGGCGGCGGAGAATCGTCTCCAGCGAGGCCTGGCTGAGGGTGGCCCCCTTGGCCAGCAGCTTGACCCCCGAGCTGGTACAGAGGTCGTCGGCCAGCACCATCCCTTCCTCCAGATTTCCGACCGGAATGCGCATTCGGACCTCGCGCCAGTCCGCGTCACCCGAGGCCCGCGCTATCGCGTCGAAGTACGCCACTGCGAGCGGGTCGTAGCGCCGTCCGGCGTGGTGCTGGAGCATCTCGATGGCTGCGACCGGCGTTGGCGCCGCCTTCGACGACAGAAGTTGCTCGTAGTCGATCAGAAGCCGGAGAATTCGAGATCGGAGGGGAATTTGGCCCTGCCGGAGCCGGTCCGGATGGCCGGTGCCGTCCCAGTTCTCGAAGATGGCGCCGATCAGTTCGGCCGCCGCCTCGAGGCCATCGGTCCGCTCGAACAGGTTCTTCGCCGCCACCGCGTAGTGCCAATGGTCGCCCTCGAGTACGTCCTCCGGGCCTTCCTCGTCACCCCGGTCGGAGGCAAGGAGTACCTTGCCGATCTCGTGGAGCCGGGCCGCGATGTCGAGATCCTTCAGCAGCACCGCCGGCACCTCGAATCGCTCGGCCAGCCGGCCCGCGAGCATGGCCGTGTCGGCGCCGCGGACCGCGGCCCCCGGCAGGCTCAGGTCCACGATGTGAACCAGGAGCGAGAGGAGATGATCGGACCGCCGTTCCACCGCCTCATGGAGCCGTTGCATCTGCAGCTTGTCGGCCCGGAGCTGGTCGTAGATCCGCTTGAGCCGAAGCATCGCCGACACCTTGGCCAACAGTTCCTCAGCGGGCACCGGTTTGATGATGACGTCGTCGACGGCGGCGGCGTCACGTTTGGCCAAGGCCTCGCTGTGGCCCGTCAGCAGGACGAAGAGGGTGCCCTCGAGGCTGGACTCGGCCCGGATCCGGCGGCAGAACGCGAGCCCGTCCTCGCCCTCCATCCTGAGGTCCGACAGCACCAGATCGGGGCGGTGAATCCGGGCCGCCTCGAAACCCTCGGCCCCGTTTCGGGCCGTGAGAATCCGAAGCCCGTCTTCACGGCCGAGGATCTTGGCGTAGGCCTCGACCGTTTCGGGGTCGTCGTCCACCAGCAACACCGTGCCCGAAAACGTCATCGCCGGGACTCCGGCGTCGGGGTGGTCGCGGGAAGATGCCGGTCGAGCAGCACCGTGATCGAGATCCGCCGGTTCCGCGGATCGAACGGTGCGTCGCGATACCGGAGCTTTCGGTCGGCCATGCCACGGATTTCTTGGATCCGGGTACTCGGGACGCCGGTGGTGTTGAGGATCCGGCGAGCCGCATTGGCGCGGTCGGCAGACAATTCCCAGTTGGTGTAGCCGTTTCTTGCGGCGAATGGACGGGCGTCGGTATGGCCCTCGATCTGGATCTGGTTGGAGTCGCTCACCAGTTCCTTGCCGATCAGCGCCACCAGTTCCTGGCCCCGCCGGCTCATGGCGGCGCTCCCCGATTGGAAGAATTGCGCGGTGCTGTCCTCGAGCAACTCGATCCGGAGACCGTCCTCCGTCATCGCGATCTCGACGTGGTTCTTGAGAGAGTCGAGCAGCGGCACCTTGCCGAGCTTGTCCTTGACGTTCTCGGCCAGCCGTTGGAGTCGATCGATCCGGATGTCGACGATCTGGGCCGGCGCGAGCGGTCGGGCCATCTGGGTCTGGGCACCGTCGCCCTTGACGATCGACGATCCGAATTCATCCGCCCGCCCAAGCGGGTCCTGGAAGTAACCGGCGATGGCGGACTTTACGTCGGAGCTCTGATTGACCAGCCAGAGCACCAGGAACAGGGCGAACATGGCCGTCATGAAGTCGGCGAACGCCACTTTCCAGGCGCCGCCGTGGTGGCCATGACCGCCCACCACCTTCTTGATGATGATGATTGGCTGTTCCCGATCCTTCGAGCCCATAGTGTCGCCGCCGCCCTACTTGACCTTGATCGACTTGCAGGCCGCTTCCATGGCCTGGAAGGTCGGTCGCGAATCCGACGGGACCGCCCGGCGGGCAAACTCCACCGCCACGATCGGGGCGAAACCCTTGGCGAACGCCACGACCGCGGCTTTCAGCGTCTGGTAGAAATGTCCCTCCCCAGCGTTGGAATGCTCGATTGCAGTGGACAACGGGCCGAAGAACCCGTAGGCGAAGAACACGCCCAGCATGGTGCCGGTCAGCGCAGCGCCGACGTGCTCGCCGATCTGCTCGACCGGACCGGCGATCGAGGCCATTGTCACGATGATGCCGAGCACCGCGGCCACGATCCCGATCCCGGGCAGGGCGTCGGCCACTTTTTGCATCGCCCCGGCCATCGCGGCCGTGTGGTGATCGTGGAGATCGATCTCGGCATCCATCAGGCTGTCGAGGTCGTGGGGGGGGACGCTGCCGACCAGTACCAGGCGAAGATTGTCGCAGAGGAACTGCATCGCGTGGTGATCGTGCAGGACCTCGGGATACTTCCTGAACACGGCGCTCTTCTCGGGCGATTCGATGTGGGATTCGATCGCCACCAGCCCGTCCTTCCGGGCGATCTGGAACAGCTCGTACAGCATCTTGAGGGTGTCGAGGTAGGTGGCCGACTTCACCCCGGCCCCCTTCAGGACCCCGACCAACTTTCCGATCATACCCTTCAGGACGGGCACCGGGGTCGAAATCAGGACCGTCCCGAGCGCGGTCCCCAGAATCGTGATCATTTCCGAAAGGTGAAACAACGCCGGGATCCGGCCCCCGGCGATGGTGAAACCGCCGAGGACCGATGCCACAACAACGATGAGGCCGATAATCGCGAACATGCCCGAGTCCCCTTAGCCCTGCCTGAGCACTAGGTTTGCAGTGCGGTCTGGGGGGGAAGTATCGGCTCCGGTGGAGCGCATCTTGAGACGTTGGGTCATGCCAAGTGATGGAAGGATCGAGGGATGAAAACTGCGGCGGAGTTCGGCCCGAGCCTGGAGAGGCTGCTCGCCAGTGGCAAGCAGCTGCCGACCTTGCCCG
>JAYUZK010000358.1:0-4639 GCA_043751835.1 Gemmatimonadota bacterium
AAGGCCAGATCGCGCCGGGAGATGAGCTCGGTCATCCCGAGAATCTACGCCATCGGCCGCCCCGGCTTAAGCCCCCGGCCTGTCGGTACGCCGGTCCGGCGACTACCGTTGGGCATGGATCCCGATTCCGAACCCTCCCGAGCCCCCCGGCTGATCGCGCTCGTCGGCTTTGCCGTGCTCGCGGCGGTCACGTTGACCCGTGCCCGGCCGCCGCGGGGCTTCGTCGCCGGCGGCCAGCTCGCCTGGGGCACCATCACCAATCGGACCGGCGACGCTCGCCTCGCCCCGGCCGCGCTTGGGGCGATCGACATCGCGCTGAGCCAGACCGGCGCCCTCCGTCTGGCGGCCGACCGGGCGAGCCCCGGCGGGTTCCACCTCGACCTCGTGGTGGAACCCGCCGAACGGGGCGTCCGCCTGCTCGGCATCGTCCGCGATGCCACCGCGAACGAAGTCGACACCGTCGCCACGGTCACCGCGCCCTTCCTTGCAGCGGTCGACGGCGTGGCGGACCGGGTCCGGGTCAAATTCGGCGAGGGGCGGACAGAGCGGGCGCGGGCATCGGTCGTGGTCAGTCGGCTGGGATCGGGATCGATCGACGCGCTCGCCGCCTACGGCGAGGCGCTCCGGGCCCGGGCTCGCGGGGCTGATTCAGACGCGGTCGCCGCCGGCCGCCGGGCGATCGCCGCCGACAGCGGGTTTGCCCAGGCGTGGCTCCTCGCGGGGCTGGCGGCGCTCGGAACCCGCAACCCGGATGGTGAGTTGTGGATCGCGAGGGGGAAGGACCTGCTGGGCCGGGGGCCGAGGAAGGGGCGTTTATATTAGCTGAATGTCCATCAAATCCGACCGCTGGATCCGCCGGCTCGCCCGGGGAAAAGCCATGATCGAGCCTTTCGTCGATTCCCAGGTTCGTCAAGTCGACGCCCAGGGCCGACGAGTCATCTCCTACGGGCTGTCCTCCTACGGCTATGACATGCGCGTGGCCCCCGAGTTCAAGATCTTCACCAATGTCCTCTCGGCGATTGTCGACCCGAAAGACTTCGATTCGAAGAGTTTCGTCGAATTCGAGGGCCCGGTCTGCATCGTCCCGCCGAACAGCTTCGCGCTGGCCCGGTCGGTGGAGTACTTCCGGATTCCCCGCAACGTGTTGACGATCTGCGTCGGGAAGTCCACGTACGCCCGGTGCGGCATTATCACGAACGTGACGCCGTTCGAACCCGAGTGGGAAGGCCACGTCACGCTGGAGATCTCGAACACCACGCCGCTTCCGGCCCGGATCTATGCCAACGAAGGGATCTGCCAGGTTCTCTTCTTCGAAGCGGACGCGGACGATGTCTGCGAAACCAGCTATCGCGACAAGGCGGGTAAGTACCAGGGCCAGGTTGGCGTGACCCTTCCACGGCTATGAGTTACCAGTACATCGACCCCGCGCTTCCCCGCCGCCTCGATGGCTGGCGGAGCCCGACCCTCGGCCTCGACATGCCCCTCGTGTCCTACGGCGACCGAGGCCACCCGCTGCTCCTGTTCCCGACCGCCGCCGCGGATTGCCTCGAATGCGAACGGTTCTTCCTGATCAAATCGATCGAGCCGGCCATCATGGCGGGGCGAATTCGGGTGATCTCGATCGAGAGCATCAACCGGTACGCGTGGATGGACCGGCAGATGCCCGTCCCCGAACAGGCTCGGCGACAGGCCCTCTATTCGACCTATATCGAGAATGAACTGGTGCCGTGGATCCGAGACATCTGCGGCGATCGCGACGCCCGAATCGCCACGTCCGGCGCGAGCTTCGGCGGATTCCACGCGGCCAACGCCTTCTTCCGGCGCCCCGACCTGTTCGACACCGTGATCGCGATGAGCGGCTTCTACGATCTCGGGCCGGACTACTTCAAAGGGTATTCCGACGACAATTGCTACTACAACAATCCGGCCTGGTTCCTTCCGCATCTCGGTGGCCACCACCTCGATTTGCTCCGGACCGCCTGCCGGATTGCGATCGTCACGGGCCAGGGCGCCTACGAGGCGCCCGAGTGTTCCCGGGCGCTGTCGCGGGTGCTCGACAGCCGCGGTATTCCGCACCTGCTCGACCTCTGGGGAAACGACGTAAACCACGACTGGCCCTGGTGGCGCCGGATGCTGCCGCATTTCGTGGACAAGTTCTGGCCCTAGACCCGCTGGAGCGGACGGCTCAGCGAGGTCGCCCGCCACGCTCCCAACTCCCCCTCCATTGCCGCGGCCGCATCAAGGCCGGCCTGACTCAGCGTCCGGCTGGTGCACTCGGCCAGGGTATCGATCTCCAGTTCCAGTTGGTCGAGTCGTGACTCGATGTGCGCCGAACGGAGCGCGGCCGACCGGAAGTCGGCATGTCCGGCCCAGCCGTGCAACGCGGCGGCCCGCGCCGGGAGAAAGACCAACAACACGGTGATGGCCGGGCCGCCCAGGTCTGCGGGCAATCCGATCAGGCCTCCGATGAACCGAACCGCCGTTTCGCTCAAGTGCACCACCGCGAGCACGAACGCGGCACCGAAGAGCGCATCGGTCCTGGCATGCACCGCGTGGGAAAGATGCCAGTACCGCTCCGCGGCCCGGTCATGGTAAGCCCGTTGACTCGGGATTTCATGCTCTCGGAGCATCCGCCGGCACCACTGCAGATGGGCCTCGGACATGTGTCCGCTCGAGAAGCCTAGCTGTCGGACCCACGCCCGGTAGAGCCAGGCGTTCCACTGGATCCGGGGGTCGTCGGCTGAGGGTCGCATCGGGAGCCTCGCCGCCATGGATGTCGCCCCGAGGGGCCAGAGAAACGTCAGGTGCCGGATCTGCTCTGCCAGGAGCCGATAGCCGATCCATTTCTCGTGGAAGCGGCGGCGCCCCCCCCAAAACGTGAATCCGAGGATGCCAACCATCACGCTGACCTCGATCCAGCCCCATAGATGCTCGGTCGACGAACCGCGAAACGCCGCTACCAGGCCAACCACGGCGGCGACCGCGGCGATCCAGGCGAGGCTGAACACGACCGTGAAGGCCGACCGATAGCGGTCGGCATAGTATCGGGCGAGATGGTCGAGCCACCCGTGGATCGGTGCCAAGGCGGCGATGGTCTTCCGGCCGATCTCCGTCTCGGCGTCGGCCCCCCAACGCGCGCGCCATTCGGCCATGGTTGCTCCGGCGTAGTCCGCCGGGAGTGAGGCACGAAACAGGCGGCCCGCCATGCCCACCCAGGCGAGTGCGCTGGGGGTGAAGGCCTGCAGCAGCCAGGAATGACATGACCCGAAGAAAGCGGTTACCGCCTGATAGGATTTCCCGTAGAGCCGGCCGCGGACGGCCTGCTCCCGGAAGAACGCCTCGCGACCATTCCACTCGCCCGGGCTGGCCAGCCCGGCCAACTCGGGTGGCAGGAGCAGATCGCTGAGCCGTCGGTCGAGGCGTTCGAGGCCGACCGACAGGCCGCGGTCGGGCTCGCGCGGGTCTTCGAGCCAGCAGCTTCGCGGATTGGCCGGATCGATGCGGAGGATCGGGATCTCCTGGCGCCGGGCCTCGCCGACGAGGTCGGCTGTGCCCCCGACTCCCCGGCTTTCGTCGCCGTCCCAGAGCACTACGAGGAGGTCGGCGTTGGCCAGAACCGCCCGGCCCAAGGGCTCATATGCCGCCGTCCGGTGTCGGTAGTTCCCGTCCATCACCAGGGTGGCGGTGGCCCGGGACATGAGGGACATGAATTCGTCCGCTGCCCCCGGCCGGGACCATGACGGGGCCCGCCAGAGGCCGTCAAAGTCTTTCTGGTACTCGTCCGAGCGAAACGGCAGGACGGCCCACAACTCGAGGCCCAAGTTCAAGGCTGTCCGGGCGGCAACCCGGTCGGCGCCTTCCGCCATTCCCGACACCAAGGCCACCCGCCCCGATTGATCCATCGCGTAGCCGTTGGCCGCATCGCTCCCGACGGTGGCAACCCGGCTTGCCACCTGGGACAGGATGGCGGTCATCGTCGTGGCCAGCAACTGCTCGAGCTCCGTGCACTCGGAAAGCCAGGCCTGGCGCTCGGCCGGGGACGCGCCCTCGGGGCGATCGGTCGGCCCGAGGCGATCCCAGCGGTGGCCGACGATGCCGATGCGAAAGGCGAGAGGCGGCTTGGGGGGATGCAGCATCATGGTTGGTGAATTGGCACCCGGTGGCGTCCACCGTCAACCCCCGGCGGCCTCGACGGCGGCCCGGCGCGGGGATATTCTACTGTTCCATGGCCCGCGATGTCTTCGTTTCCTACTCCAGCCGCGACAGCACCACGGCCCTCGCGGTGGTGAATGCCCTGGAAAGCGCCGGCGTGCGATGCTGGATCGCTCCCCGGGATATCCAGGCCGGTGACGTTTGGGCCCAGGCCATCGTCGAGGCCATCGGCGGCAGCCGGGCCATGGTGCTGGTTTTCTCCTCCCATGCCAACCGCTCCGGGCATCTCGTCAACGAGGTCGATGCCGCCATCCGCAAAGGGGCCATCGTGGTGCCCTTCCGGATCGAGAACGTCATGCCCGAGGGGGCGATGGAATACCACCTCCGGACCCGGCACTGGCTCGACGCGCTGACTCCGGATCTCGAGAAGCATCTTGGTGAACTCGTCGCCACGGTGACGGCGCTACTCGGCCAGCCGGCCTTGACC
>JAYUZK010000359.1:0-5190 GCA_043751835.1 Gemmatimonadota bacterium
CGGCAGGTTGGCGTAGGTCATGTTCTGGTTCGTCACCAGCTTGTACTGCTTGTCCGGCCGGGGCATCGGAATCTCCGCCGTCTGCCGGCGGTCGATCGCGGTGAAGCCGGTCGGATCGAGGCTGTCGGCCGGCTTCAGGGTCTCACCGATCCGGGTCACCAGCAACAAGCGGGTGCCCCCGACCTCCTTGATGATTCCCCTCTTCATCAGATCCTTCTTGGTGCCGACCACGTAGTAGACCGTGTTCTCCCGGGTCGTTAGCGCCGAGACGGTGTCCTGCAGTACGGTCTTGTCCTGGGCCAGGGCCGTGACCTGAGCCTTGGTCAGATTGAGTTCCGACTCGAGGTTGGCGATCGACGTCTTGTGTCCCTCAACCATGGACTTGAGGCCGTCGATGGTGGTCTGGAAATCCGCCAGAACGGTCCGGAGGCTGTCCGAATCGGTCGACAGTTGCTTGATCTTCCGCTGGCTCGCTGCCAGGCGGGATTCGCTGTTCTTGAGCCGGACGGTGAGGTCCTTGACCTTTTTGAGGACCAGGGCCCGATCACTTGGCGACGCCGAGAGCTGGCTCTCTGGCGCAACCACCGGCTCCACGGCCTTCTTCCGGGACGTGCTGACCTTGGCGAGTTCGGTGTTGATGTCGGCCAGCAGCTTGGTGGTTTCCGCGATATCGCGGTACAAGCTGTCCTTGGTGGAGGCGACGCTGGTAAGCTGTTGGGCCTGGGTGCGGAAGAATTCGGTCGAGTCGGTGGGGATCGACTGAACGACCTGGCCCCGGGGGCCCGCGTTGCAGGCCATCAGCGCCAATGCGAGGGCGGCAAGAGCACGTTTCATGGTTCCATCCTCATTGAGTCGGCGGGGCCTATCCCCGCCTCGGTGTTCAACTTAGCAATATGGTGAGGTCGGTCAACAAAGCCAAGGGACGACCGAGCGGCCCCCAATTGCACAGTTTCATGACTGTCGGCCGCCTTGACACCGGCCCCAATGAGCGGAAATTGTTGTCTGGCAAGTCGTTCGCCTTGAGCCCCAGGGCTCCAAGTCTCGTAAACTCGAGGACCAGTATGAACCGATCCGTCCGGTCGTGGTTCCTGCCCGTCTTGGCCGTCTTGATCCCGGCGGTCGCCCAAGCCCAGACCGGCAGCATCGCCGGAAAGGTCACCGACAGCTCCAGGACCGCGGCATTGAGCCAGGCCCAGATCACCATTCGGGATGCGGGCGGTCGAAACGCCGGTTCCGCGGTCACCGGTTCCGCTGGGACCTACCGGGTCGACCGCTTGGCGGCGGGCAAGTATACGGTGTTGGTCACGCTGATCCCTTACGGCCCGAAGTCGTTCAGCGGGGTCACGGTCACTGCCGGCGGAACGACCACGGTGGATGCCTACCTCACCAGTCGCGCCGCCAATCTTGCCGATATCGTGGTGACGACGGCGTCACGAGTACCGGAAAAGCTCAACGACGCCCCCGCGTCCATTCACGTCATCACCTCCGAACAGGTCCAGGAACGCCCCGCCCTTTCGGTGCTCGATCACCTCAAGACCGTGCCCGGAATCTCCTTTGCTGAAGGCGGCCTGGTGGAGTCCAACGTGGTCTCCCGCGGTTTCAACAACATCTTCTCCGGTTCGATGCTGATGCTGATCGACAACCGGTATGCCGCGGTCCCGTCGCTCAAGGTCAACGTGCCGGCCTTCTTCTCGATCACGAACGACGACATCGAGCAGATCGAGTTCGTGCTCGGTCCCGGCGCGGCCCTCTACGGTCCGAACGTGACCAACGGCGTGCTCCACATCATCACCAAGTCACCGATCACGTCCCCTGGCACGACGATTTCCGTTCAAAGCGGCCTTCGGGCCAAGTCGCCATCGGTGATCGGCACCAACGCCGAGGACAAGACCGGGGGCCTGGTCACGGTCGGCTTCCGTCATGCCACCCGGTTCTCCGACAAGGTCGGCATCAAGATCTCGGGCGAATACTTCGCCGGCGATGACTGGCGCTACTCGGACCGCGGTGACACGCTGGGCCGGAGCGCGGCCGGGGACAGGCTGAAGTGCACCCGTGTGGCAACCGGTTGCCGGGATTTCGGCATCAAGAAATGGAACGGTGAGGCCCGGCTCGATGTCCGGCCCGACGCCAATACGGAGTGGGTCACGAGCTATGGCCGGACGCAGGCGGACAACCTGATCGAACTCACCGGCATCGGGGCCGGTCAGGCGCGCCGCTGGAAGTATCAATCCATCCAGACCCGGTTCCGCCACAAGGAGTTCTTCGCCCAGGTGTTCGGCAACTTCAGCAATGCCGGGGAAACGTTCCTGCTTCGGAGCGGAAACCCGATCATCGACGAGTCCCGCCAGTACGTGGCCCAGGCCCAGCACGGCTTCAGTCTTGGGAAGAAGCAGACGTTCATCTACGGTGTGGACTACATCTACACCGATGCCCGGACCGGCGGCACCATCAACGGATCCAACGAAGACAACGACACGATCAAGGAGCTCGGCGGCTACGTCCACAGCGTCACCAAGATCAGCCCCAAGTTCGAGATCGTAAGCGCGCTCCGGGCCGACAAGCACAGCTCCCTGGAGAAGGCGGTCTGGTCGCCGCGGCTGGCCCTGGTTTTCCGGCCGGACAACGAAAACAACCTGCGGTTCACCTACAACCGAGCGTTCGCCACGCCGAGCAACACGGATCTGTTCCTCGACATCGCGGCCGGTCGGGCCGGGCCCTACACGATTCGTGCCCTCGGCGTGCCGAAGTCCGGCTTCCACTTCCGGGCGAGCGGCGGCTGCGCCGGCGGCGTCGACAACCTCTGCATGCGCGGGATTCCAGTTCCCGGCGTCCCGAACAGCCTCCTCCCGGCCCGGGCCACCGCGCTCTGGAACGTGGCGGTCGCTCTGGTGTCACAGAGCCCGTTGCTGCCGGCCGCGCTCAAGGGGCTGCTGGCCGCGATTCCGGCCCCGACCACCCAGGTCGGAACCCAACTCCGGCTCCTCAATGCGACCACCGGCCAGTTCGTGGCCATTCAGCCGACCCAGGTTCGCGACATCGAGGCGCTCAAGCCGAGCATCAGCAACACCCTCGAATTCGGCTACAAGGGCGGCGTTGGCCGGAATCTCCGGCTGTCGGTCGATGCCTACTGGGAGCGGCGCCAGAACTTCATCGGCCCGCTGATCGTCGAGTCGCCGAACGTGTTCCTCGACGGCAGTTCGCTGGCGGCATATCTCGTCGGAGCGTTCACTCCATACCTGGGTTCCGCCGGGGCCGCGCAGGCGGCGGGCGCGCTGACGCCGGCCCTGGCCGGCATCCCGCTCGGTACCGTGGTGCCGAACGACGGCGGCAGCCTGGTCGGTCGGCCGGACATCTTCCTGACCTACCGGAATTTCGGCTCCGTCGATCTGTGGGGTAGCGACCTGGCGCTCGACTACACCCCGGACGATCGCTGGTCGTTCGCCGCGACCTGGTCCTTCGTGAACAAGGACTTCTTCAGCGCGGCGGAAGTGAACGGGCCAACCGACATTGCCCTCAACGGCTCCAAGAACCGCGGCTCCGCCACCATCCGGTTCCGCAACGATCCGCAGGGCTGGGCCACGGAGGCCAGGATCCGGTACGTCAAGGGCTTCCCGGTCAACTCGGGCGTCTACGTCAGCCCGCAGCTTTCCGACGGCAGCTTCGTCCCGACCGACACCTACGGTTTGGTGGACCTCCAGGCCTCGTTGCGGCCCAGGTTCTTCCTCCGCAACACCCTGCTGTCGCTGTCGGTCAACAACATCTTCAACCACTCGTACGCGACCTTCGTCGGCGTGCCCAAGCTGGGCCGCATGGTGGTCTCGAAGCTCTCGTACACGTTCTAGCATGCCGAAGGGGCGGGAATACCCGCCCCTCTTGCCGTTCGTCCTGCCGTTCGCGGTGTTCATGGTGCTGCTGGCGCTGGCACCTCGGCTGCCTGGCCCACCGGTGCTTTGGGCGGTTCTCCGGGTTGGCCTCCCGGCGCTCGCCATCCTCGCCGTCTCGCTCCCGGTCCTCGATCTTCGGCCGACCCGCCCGCTGGCCACGCTGGCCGTCGGGGCGGTGGTTTTCGGGCTTTGGATCCTTCCCGACCAATTGTTTCCGGGATATCGCAGTTCCGCCCTCTTCCAGAACGCCCTGACCGGCCGGGTCGAGAGTTCGCTCTCGCTGGCCGACCGCGCCAGTGGGCTGCTCATGGGGCTCCGTTTCGTCCGGGCCGCCGTGGTCGTGCCGATCGCGGAGGAATTGTTCTGGCGCGGCTGGCTGCCACGATGGATCGATCGGAGCGAGGATTTCCGGATTCAGCCCTTGGGCGCCTTCACCACGATCTCGTTCATCGCCGGGAGCGTCCTGTTCGGGCTCGAGCACGGCGCCTTCTGGGATGTCGGGATTCTGGCCGGGGTGATTTACAACTGGTGGATGATCAGGACGAAGAGCCTGGGCGACCTGATCTGGTGCCACGCGGTCACAAATGCGCTGTTGTCGGGCTGGGTCGTCGGGCTGGGCCAGTGGCAGTATTGGTGATGCCGGGCGGCGGTGCTGCGCTTCGGCCTAGAGGCTCTCGGGACCGGTGGGACTCAGATTGAGTTTCGGCGCCGGCCCGATCAGACTGTCGGCGTCGAGGAAGATCCGCCGGGCGCCTTTCCAGTAGGTGGAACGGGCCTTGGTGATGTCGCTCTCGATCACCCCTTTGCGGCGGTTGGCGGCGTGGATGTACTTGCCCTCGCCGACATAGATACCGATGTGGGTGACCCGCTTGCCGCGGCCAAAGAAGAGCAGGTCGCCCGGGAGGAGGTCGGTGGTGTCCTTCGGTACCTCGATCCCGACGTGGGCCTGCTGGGCGGCGGTCCGCGGCATGTCCTTCCCGAACAGGCCGGCGATCCACTGGATCAGGGCGCTGCAGTCGAACGCCTTGCCGGGGATCTTGGCGCCCCACTTGTACCGGAGACCGATCTGCTGCCGGGTAACCGTGACCAGCGAGTCCCGCCCGGCCAGAAGGGTGCGGCTCATCTCCTCGAACGGCTTGGGGAGGGGCTTCTCCTGCGCGGCCAGCGTTGACCAGGCGCCAGTCACGGCCACCAAGCCAATGGTCCACAGAAGAAGTGAGCGGCGCCGGGTCATAGACCTCCATAGTTAGTGGTCCGGGCCGGTTCTGTCCACCGTAGAAAGGCCGAAAATGGCCTGTGCAGAGGA
>JAYUZK010000360.1:0-4074 GCA_043751835.1 Gemmatimonadota bacterium
CTGGCCACGGCAGCGCGGCGAGGCGAACTTGCCGAGGGGATTCAGGACGCCGAAACGGCGGTGATTGCCCGGGAATTCTCCGAGAAACACCGGCAGCGAGTGGACTTGCTGGAACGCAAGGTCGCCGTGCAGCGGGACGAGGTTGCCCTCGCGGAGCGCGAATACGAAGGGATGTCGGAACGGTACCGGTCTTCCAAACAGGGTGCCGGAGAGGGCGGGACGGTTCCGCAGTCGTCCGTGGACGACGCGGACCTGCTCAAGACCCGGCTCGACCGTCAGGGGATCGAGGCCGCGGCCCAGGCTCAACTCGAACTTCTCAAGAAGAGAATGGGAAAGACTTCATGACCTCGTCCGATCGCGGGTTCTTCGGGCATCCGTCCGGGCTCTCGACGCTGTTCTTCACCGAGATGTGGGAACGGTTCAGCTTCTACGGGATGCGAGCCATTCTGATCCTGTTCATGGTGGCGCCGGTGACCGAGGGCGGCCTCGGAATGCCCGTGCCCCAGGCCGGCGCGGTGCAGGGTACCTACACCGCCATGGTGTACATGATGACCATGGCGGGCGGCTGGTTCGCCGACAAGCTGCTCGGGCTCAGGAGGTCGGTGTTCTGGGGCGGCGTCCTGATCATGTGCGGTCATATCAGCCTCGCCTTTCCGGGGCTGGGGACCTTCTACGGCGGTCTGCTGCTGGTCGTGCTGGGCACCGGGCTCCTGAAGGGCAATGTCTCGGCGATGGTCGGCCAGCTCTACGCGCCCGAGGACAGCCGGCGTGATGCGGCTTTTTCGATCTACTACATGGGTGTCAATCTCGGCGGTTTTCTCGGGCCGCTCGTGTCGGGCTGGCTCGCCCAGCAGCCCGCCTTCCGGGCGATGCTGATCGGATGGGGCCTGAGTCCGGAGTCGGCCTGGCACTTCGGGTTCGGATCGGCGGCCGTGGGGATGTTCTTCGGGCTGATCCAGTATGTGCTTGGGAAGCATCGCTTCCCCGACACGGTCAACCGGCCACTTGGGGTCACGACCCGGGAGGATGCGTCGCGGGCTCGCCGGCAATTTCTGATTGGCCTTGGCGTCGTCGTGGTCGCCGCGCTCGCGACGGCCGGACTGGCCCGGTCCGGCACCATCTCAGTGACACCCCAAGGTGTCGCGGGGATGGTCGATATCCTCCTCGTGATGCTGACCATCGGACTCTTCACCTGGTTATTCACCGCCGGGGATTGGACGGCGGCGGAGCGGAAGCGGCTCGTCGTGATCGGGGTGCTGTTCCTCGGCGCCTCGGTGTTCTGGGCCGGTTTCGAGCAGGCGGCTTCGACCCTCAACCTTTTCGCCCAGCGCAATACGGCGAACACGCTCTTCGGCTGGGCCTATCCGCCCAGCTGGCTCCAGTCGGTCAACTCGGCTTTCATCATTCTGTTCGCTCCGGTGATCGGGGCGGTGTGGATGAAGTTTGGCGCCCGAAATCCGTCGAGCCCGGCCAAGTTCTCCTCCGGCCTGTTCTTCCTGTCGGCGGCCTACGGATTGATGATCGTGGCCGCGCTGACGGCCGGCTCATCAAGAGTGAGTCCGATGTGGCTCGTCGGTTGCTATTTCCTCCAGACGATCGGGGAACTCTGCCTCAGCCCGGTCGGTCTTTCGGCGATGTCCACCCTGGCACCGGCCCGGGTCCAGGGTCTGATGATGGGGGTCTGGTTCCTGGCGACCTCGATCGGGAACAAGATCGCGGGCCGGGTCGGTGGGCTCTACGAGTCGTTTGCGCTGCCGACGCTGTTCGGCTTCAATACCGGTTTTGTGCTGGTGTTCGCGGTCCTGCTTGCGTTGCTGGTCGTGCCGATCAAGAACATGCTGGCCCGTCGCACGACGTAAGCACGGCTCTGGAGGAAGGTGGGTATAAGGTGGGTATGAAGCGGCTGATGCTGTGGGGCGCGATCGTGACGGTTCTTGGCTGCGGCAGGGGGCCGGCAGCCGACGCTGGATTCGTCACCAAGTGGACCGAGACGCACTACGCGCTGGTCCGGGCGGAGCGGCTCTCGCCCCCGGTGGCGGCGCGCCTGACCGCCTATGCGGCCATCGCGTTGTACGAAGGCTGGGCGATCGGGAGCGACTCGCTCCGGACGATGGCCGGTGAACTGAACGGGCTCGATTCGCTCCCGGGGCCCGATCCGAAGTTCCGCTACGACCGAGCTCTGGTGGCGCTCGAGGCCCAAACGGTGGTGCTTCGCAACCTCTTTCAGGGCGGCTTTGCGTCCACCGACGTCAAGATCACCGCGCTCCACGATTCGCTGATCGGAGTGCGTCGCGCCGCCGGGATTGGTGACGATCTCCAAGCGCGGTCGCTCAACCTCGGCACTGCGATAGGAACCGCCATTGTCCGATGGGCCGATCAGGACGGATTCGCGCGACGGGTGGTAGCCTTCGCGCCGGCTTCCAAGCCGGAGTCGTGGGTGCCCACGGCCACCGAGGCACAGTTTCGGGCCCAGAATCTTTCGGCCCAGAGCGATATCGTGGTCCTCAACGATCCGACCGGCAAGGCCAGGGCCGGGACGCTCACGAGCGAGCGTTCCCTCACGGTGAATCGGCCCAAAACGGCACAGGCTGTCAACACGCCGGGCATCAACCCGAGCGTGGCTCTGGAGCCGGGTTGGGGCGCACTCCGACATTTCGCGCTCACCCGGCTCGACCAGTGCCCGGTGCCGGACCCGATTCCGTTTTCGCCGAAGCCGGGGTCGGCCTTCTATCAGCAAGCCCATGAGATCTACGATCTGGGCCGAAATCTGACCGACGAGCAGAAGAAGATCGCCTATTTCTGGGCCGACAACTCGGGAGAATCCGGCACCCCGGCCGGGCACTGGATGAGCGTGATCGCGGGACTCGCGTCGCAGTGGGGGCTGACCCCGGAACGGGCGGTGGAGGCCTACGCCCTGACCTCGATTGCGGTCGCGGATGCCTTCATCGGCTGCTGGCGGGAGAAATTCGCGACCGATCTGCTCCGGCCGGTCACCTACATTCAGCGTTACATCGATCTTAAGTGGCAGACGCTACTCAATACCCCCCCGTTTCCAACCTACACCTCGGCGCATTCGACCCAGTCCGCCGCGGCCGCCGCGGTGTTGACGGCGCTGTTCGGCGATAACCGTCCCTACGACGACGCAACCCACATCACCCTGGGCCATCCGATCAAACACCTGGCCTCGTTCGGCGCGGCCGCCGAGGAGGCGGGGCAGTCGCGCTGGTACGGCGGCATCCATTTCCGGATGGACCATGAGGCCGCCAAGGTCCAGGGCGCCTGCATCGGGCGGGCGGTGCTCGCGCGCGTCAAGACTCGACGTTAGGCAGTGCGCGCGCTCTTCGGTCTGGTCGCGCTCGGGGCGGTGGCGGGCTGCCGGGTGCCGGTCCCGGGGCCGTGGCACGAGGAATCGGGATACCGCTGGCGGGAGGTCGCCGGGCCGGGGACGGGGAGTACCGGCTTCACGTCGCTCACCGCCGGGAGGACCGGGGTCGACTTCCGCAACGACGTCGCCGCCGAGAAGGCGTTCGCCAACCGGCACCTGGTCCAGGGGTCGGGCGTCGCGATCGCCGACGTGGACGGGGACGGGCTCCCGGACATTTATCTGACCCGGACCGACGGGCCGAACGCCCTCTACCGGAACCTCGGCGGGTTCCGGTTCGAGAATATCGCGCATCAGGCGGGGGTCGAACTCGGGGACCGGCCGTCGACCGGCGCCGTGTTCGCGGACGTCGATGGTGACGGCGACGCCGATCTGATCGTGACGTCGATGGGCGGCCGCAACAGCCTGTTCCTCAATGACGGCCACGGGCGCTTTACCGACGCGACCGCCCAGTCCGGCTTCGTCGCGGAGTCCCGGGGCAGCACGACGATCGCGGTGGCCGACGTGGATGGTGACGGGGATCTGGATCTCTACATCGCCAACTACAAAGCCAAGTCGATGCTCGACTCGCTGCCGCCTCAGGAGCGGGCCTTCGATCAGCTGGTCAAGAAAGTCGACGGCCGCTATGAGGTCGTGCCGGCGCTCCGGGACAACTACAAGGTGGTGCTCCGGAAGGAGATCCAGGCGGTGGC
>JAYUZK010000361.1:0-5764 GCA_043751835.1 Gemmatimonadota bacterium
CATGGATCTCCAGACCCCTCCTGGATGGCGGGGGGGTTCACTTCCGATTGCAAAGAATTGCGCCCGACCGCCAGCGGCCGGACACCCTCTCCCTTCGAAACTGATGCCACGATGGCTATCCGCTCATGGAATCACAACTTGAGACGCCAGTTGAGTTACCAAACGGCGGGGAAACCCGGGTACTTTTGCGAGGTCCGACACTGCGGCGAATGGCCCGTTGGTTTGGCGATATGCCAGTATCGACAGGGCCCGGGTCGGACCCACTCCTGGCAGGGATTCCAAGTCCATCTGGGTGGCCGAATTGAGGTGAATTGGCGACCCGGGGCCAACCCCGGCGACCCGGCCCCGACGGCCGCTCCGGCCCGGAACCAAGACCACCGGACCCGGCACTGCCAGGGGCGCCTGGAATGAAGATTGGACCTGATTGGCGGGGCCCTGATCGACGGGTCCCCGGCGGGCCCGGACCCGGGCGGTGTCCCCGAAACGAACCCGGGGTGCGAGCGAGGCGAGGAGCCGGGGGCCGACCCCGCCAAGCTGGTCCAGCTCGCTCAGGGCCAGGAAGCCTCCCAATTCGGTCCGACGCCGCACGATCAACTGGGCCAGGCGCGGTCCGACCCCCGGAACCCGGGCGAGGTCGGCAGCAGACGCCATGTTCAGATCGATGGTTTCGCCCTCGCCGATCGGTCGGCCGGCCCGGGCCGACCGGGCCCGGTGCGACGCCACGTCGGCCGGGCCCGGCCCAGCCAGCAGGGCAAACGACCCTGGCGCATCGGTGGGCCCCAGCGCAATCAATCGGATCCCGTGCCCGAGCAGGGTGACGGTGAGCAGGGTACCGAGGGCGAGGCGTTCTCCGCGCTGCATGGGGCCAAGATGATCCGGAGACGGGCGGCCAGGTAACCCGATCGCCGCATCGCGGATCATCCTGACGCTATTCGACCTTTCGGGCCTCTCGAATCACCCCGACCATCACGTCACCGACCGCCTTCAGGGTCTCGGCCGCGAGCTTGTCGATCGTGTCGTCGATGGTGTGCCAAGCCGAATAGCCCGAGGCGGTCCCAAACTCCGGGATCACGTCGATGGCGCGGATCCCGGCCTGTTGGAGGGGAATATGATCGTCGGTCACCGACCCGCCGGTCTCGTTTGGAAAGACCAAACCGTAGCCCATCCGGGCGGCCGTGCCCCAGACCATATCCACCACGGTGGGCGAGGCGGTCACGGAGTTGCCCTCCTTCCGGAACTGAGCCCCCTTCCCGCCGACCATATCGAGCAACACCGCGAACTCGGGCCGGGCCTCCGCCGCCACCGATTTGGCGTAGTACCGGGAGCCAATCAGCACGTCCGCGTCCTCGGCGAAGATCCCGTAGTCCTCCCCGTCCACGAAGAGCAGATCGACCCCGATCGACGGCGCACGCCGCTTCAGGGCATCCGCCATCGCGAGGAGCACCGCCACCCCCGAGGCGCCGTCGTTGGCGCCCGGCACCGGCAGTTTGGCACGGCTGCCGGTGTCGGCGTCGGCGATTGGCCGGGAGTCCCAGTGAGCGAGGAACAGGATCCGCCGGGCCGCCCGCGGATTGAAGTGAGCGATGAAGTTCTTGACCGAAAGCGAGTCCCTGGTCTTGGCGACGTGAGTCCAGGCCTGGACGGTGACCGAATCGGCCCGGGCTCGGAGCAGGCTGTCGAGCCAGGCCGCCATCCGCCGGTGCCCCTCGGTCCCGGGAATCCGGGGACCGAAATCGACCTGAGCCCGAGCATAGGCCAGCGCGGCGGCGCCATCGATCTCGCGCTCCGGCGGCGGCGAGGCACTCTGGCACCCAAGCAGCAGCGAGAGACAGGCAAAGCGGAGCAGCATGCGAACCCCATCTGAGATGACTGGTCACGAGCATAAGGCGACTCGCAACCGGCCGAAAGGGCCCACCCAAACCGGCGCCGGTCGGTTAGCTTCCGACTCGTATGCGCCTGCTCCGAGGCTATATCCTCCGGTCCCTCACCGGTCCGTTCCTCTTTTCCCTCGGGGCCTGCACCGGCCTCCTCCTCGTCAATCAGCTGACCCGCCGCCTCGGCGATCTGGTCGGCAAGGACTTGAGCTGGCAGGTGATCGCCGAAGTCCTGGGCCTCAGCATCCCGTTCATCGTCGCGCTCACCCTGCCGATGGCGGTGCTGGTGGCCATCCTCTATGGCTACAGCCAGCTCGGCCAGGACAGCGAGATCACCGCCATGCGGGCCAATGGCGTCAGCGTCCTGCAGATGCTCCGGCCGGCGCTGATTGCCGGATTGGCGCTGACGGCAATCAACTTCTTCTTCGTCGATCAAATCCTGCCCCGGACCAATGCCCGGCTCGGCAACCTCCAGTCGGACATCAGCCAGAAAAAGCCGGCCTTCCAGATGCGGGAACAGGCGATCAACGCGCTGAACCCCTATTTCATCAAGGCGGGCCGGGTCTTCCCCGGCTCGGGCCGGATGCGAGACGTCGAGATCTTCGACTTCAGTCTGGCCGACACCCGGCGGGTGATCTACGCGGACAGCGGAAAGATGTCGTTCGACGCGCGAGGGACCGACCTGATCCTCGAACTCCACCGGGGCCAGGTTCACGAATACAAGCGCGAGTCGGCGGGCCAGATCCAGATCACCCGATTTACTCTCAACACCATCCGGGTCAAGAACGTCCAGAACCTGTTCGAGCGCGATACCATCAATTTCCATCGCGGCGACCGCGAAATGACCACCTGCGAGATGATGGACCGGGTCACCGCCGCCCGGCGGCAGGCGGCCCGGGCCGCTGCCACGCGGACGGAGCTGGTCCGCCAGGATCTCCGAACCATGATGCACCTCTCGCAGTCCGGCCAGAGCCCCAAGCTGAACGACACCACCGCGGTCCAGCACTGCGGCGCCTGGCGTGGGATCGAGCGGGCCGTCGGCAAGTGGCTCCTCCCCCAGGCCGCAGAGGCCCAGCGCCCCGGCCGGCCGGCACCAGTGGCGCCCCTCCTGCCGGTGGGCGATACCTTGGCCCGGACCCCCGCCGTCACCGCGGAGCCGCCCTCGGTACTCACCGGATTCACCGAGGCGGCCACCACCGCGCAGGAGGAGCAATCAGCGTTGAGAACGGCTGACAGGTTCCTGGTCGAGATCCACAAGAAATACGCGATCAGCGTGGCGTGTTTCACGTTCGTCCTGATCGGGGTCGCGATGGCGCTCCGGTTTCCGCGGGGCGGCATGGGACTCGTGATTGGGGGGGGAAGCGCGATCTTCGCGACCTTCTACGTCGGATTGGTGGGCGGCGAGGCGCTGGCCGATCGCGGATTCATCTCCCCGGTCATGGGCATGTGGGGCCCCAACCTGATCTTCACCGCGGTGGGAATCATCGGTCTCATCCGGGTGAACCGGGAGTTTGGCTCCACCCGGGGGGGCGATCTGACGGAACTATTCGATGCCCTGACCCGGCCGTTCCGGCTCCGGAAGCGGAGTGGGTGAGATGCCGTTGATCCGGACCTTGAGCCGTTACGTCCTTGGACAATGGATCCGGATCTTCCTGCTGGCCGGGATCGGACTGCCGCTGGTGTCGGTGCTGATATACATCATCGACCGACTGCCGCGCCTCCTCGACCGGGGCCTGAATGCCGCCGCAATCGCCCAGGTCACTCTCCTCGCTCTTCCGGGCAATACCTTCACGATGATCCCGGCCGCGGCTCTGTTCGCCACCGTCTTCACCATTGCCCCATTGGCCCGGAACTCCGAGTTGACCGCGGCCAAGGCAGGCGGCATCAGTTTCTATCGGGTGATCTTCCCGCTGCTGGTCGCGGCGGCGTTTTCCGCCGGGCTTTGCTATTGGGTCGGCGAGATGGCTCCCCAGTCGACCGCTCGACAGCTCGAACTCGAGAAGGAGCGGGTCAACCGCGATCAGACCACCCGCGCCGATTTCACGTTCCTGGCCGACGACGGCTGGACCTATTCGATCCGGTTTCTCGACACCCGAGTCCGGGCGATGCAGACGGTTCTGCTCGAGCACGCGGGCCGGCGGAAGGGCTACCCCAACCTCGCCATTACGGCCGACAGCGCCACCTGGAACGATTCGACCAAGCGGTGGCGCCTGAAGAACGGCGCGCTGTTCGTGATGGGCGACAGCGTGGCGCCGACGACCCTAAGGTTCGCCGGGCTCGACGTCCGGAGTTTCGACGAGGAACCGTCGTCGCTCCTGAGCGAGCCGAAGCGGCCCGAGGAAATGACCTACCGGGAGCTGGAGACGTTCATTGGCGCCCTGTCGCGGTCGGGCAACGACACCAAGAAGCTCGAGGTGGACCTCGCCATCAAATTGGCGCTGCCGGCCGCCTGCCTCGTGATCGCCCTGTTCGGCGCGCCCCTCGCGGTGAGCAATCCCCGAGCGGGCGCGGCTTGGGGCATCGCCACGAGCCTCGGCACCACCGTCGTGTATCTGCTGCTCATCAACCTCTCCAAGGCCGTCGGCGCCACGGGGGTGATCGATCCCACGCTCTCGGCCTGGCTACCCAACGCCATCTTCCTGCTGGTTGGCCTCGTGCTACTGGCCCGGGTCAGGACCTAGAAGACGTATTTCGCGCCGACCTGGATTTTCCACCGCGACCCGAAAGTCTGGACCCGCTGGAGGCTCGGCAGGACGATCGTGCTGCCGCTCTTCGGGAGATCGTACTTCGGCCGTTGGTTGGTGGCGTCATAACCGACCACCCGGAGGAAGTTGAACTCCTCGAACGCCGAGGTCTCCCGCTGCAGGCCCCAGCCAGCATTCAGCATGTTGAGCAAATTGAAAATGTCGGCGGTCAGTTCCATTCGGTTGCCGCCCGGAACGGTGATCTGCTTGCCGAACCGAGCGTCGAGAAAGCCGACCCAGGGGTTCCGGCAACTGTTCCGCTTCATTACCTGGCCTCGCTGCTCCCGGAGGCACGGTTCCGTCGCAATGAACTGGGTGAGAGCGTCGAAGTCCGCCGGATTCGCCAGCGTGATGTCGCCGGCCAGCTTCGGTACGAACATCAAGTCGTTGCCCGTGATACCGTCGGCGTTGGCGTCACCGTTCGCAGTGTAGGCGTACGGGAAGCCGGACCGGCCGGTGTAGATCAGGGAGGCGGCGATCCCGAACGGCAGGTTGGCGCTCCCGCTGATGGAGACCTTGTGCGGGATGTCGAACCCCGAGCGCGACAGGTTCCGCTCAGCCAGCGTGCCGTCGAGCGAGGTGAAGTTGAGGTTCGAGGTCGCCGTGCTCGACGTCAGGGTATAGAGGTCTTCCGTCTTCGAGTACGTGTAAGCCGCGTTGAACTGGATGCCGTTGTTGAACCGCTTCTGGATCTGGCCGGTGAGGCTCCACGACCGGTCTTCGTTCCGGTTGGTATGCTTGATCGCCGCCCGGGCGTTGGCGGCATCGACCCGTGAAGGACTGGACGAGCCGGTGGACCCGATGGTCCCGTACGTCATCCGGCCCTCGCCGTTCCGGCCGAGTTCCTTCAGGTTGACGTCGTTCAGGTACATCGTGTTGCGGTTCCGGGTGACGAGCAGGTCCACGGTACCGACCACGCCGCCGCCGAGCTGGTGATCGACGCCGAAGGCGTACTTCACGGCCTGCTGGAATTTGAACTTCTCGTCGAAGTAGACGACGTTCGCCACCGGCGGGGTCGGCGGGCCGGCGTTGGCGCAGGTGGACGGGAGGTTCTTGACGTCGGCCGTGAGGGTCGGAATACCAGCCCCGGTGCAGATCAGGGTGACCTGCTCCCGGCCCGTGCCGGTGAAGGCGTTGGAGAGCCAC
>JAYUZK010000362.1:0-9840 GCA_043751835.1 Gemmatimonadota bacterium
CCAGGAGGCGTCACCATGACAGCGCCATTCGATTTCGTGGTAGTGGGCGGCGGATCGGCCGGGGCCGTCATCGCGGCGCGCCTCTCCGAGGATCCATCGTGTCGAGTGGCGTTGATCGAGGCCGGCGACCGACCGCCGCCCGTCGAGCAGATCCCGGTGGCCTGCGCCGCCCTCCAACTCAACCCGGCCACCGACTGGATGTACACCGCCGACCCCGGCAAGGCGGGGCTCGGCCTGGTGGGACGACGGATGCCGGTGCCGCGGGGCAAGATGCTGGGCGGCTCGTCCGGCATCAATTACATGGCATACGTGCGGGGGCATCCGGGCGACTTCGATGCGTGGGCCAGTGCCGGAGCCATCGGGTGGAGCTACGACGAAGTGCTCCCCTACTTCCGGAAGAGCGAGGGGTTCGAGCCGAGCGACGAGATCGCGGCCGACGCACCGGCGCACAATCACGCCGGCCCGCTCGGCGTGTCCGTCCGCTCTCCGGTGTTGCCGGGAGCCCGCGAGTTCGTCGAAGCCGCCGTCGCCGCCGGCATTCCCCGGGGCGACTACAACGGCCGGAGCCGCGGCGGTGCGGCCGGTGTCACGTCGCTGTTCCAGACCACCACCCGCCAAGGCAAACGCTCCAGCACCTACCACGCGTTCCTCGAAGGCGAGGTGGAGCGCCGGCCCAATCTGACGATTCTCACCGGAGCCCACGCGACCCGGGTGATCTTGTCGGATTCACGGCAGGCCACCGGGGTCGAATACCAAACCGCCACCGGCGAGACCCGGGTTGCCGCCGCGAGCAAGGAAGTGATTCTCTGCGCCGGGGCCGTCGGTTCCCCCCAGCTGCTGATGCTCTCCGGGATCGGGCCGCGCCAGGAACTCGAAGCCGTGGGCGTGGCCTGCCGCGCCGATTCGCCGCACGTCGGCAAGCACCTCAAGGACCACCTCCAGGTTGCGTTGCTCTTCGGGACTCCCGGGGGCGGCGTGTCGGCCACCGAGATCGGCATCTCGCTGGGGCCTGACTTCCTCCGCGCGCCGGCCGGCCCTCTGCCGGCCGATCCCGCCGACGACGCCAACCTGCCGCCCGAGCTCCAGGCCTTGAAGGCGGAGGCGGTGCGGCGGATCACCGAATGGGCGACCACCGGCCGGAGCGTGATCTCCTCCTCGCTCTACGACGCCGGCGCCTGGTATTCGACCGGCCTCGGCGACCTCCACAGTCACGATGTGCAGCTCGCCTGCTTCGCCTTCGGCGGCACGCCGGACCTGTTCAAGTGCCTCGGCATCGACGGATCCCAGTACTTCACCGACATGGACAAGGCCCTGGCGCCTGACGCCGAGAGCCTCATGGTGCTCGCCAACCCAGTGCTGCCGCGCAGCGAAGGCGAGATCAGGCTCGCCAGCTCCGATCCCGCGGCGCCGCCCACGATCCGGATGAACTACTACGCAGAACCGCATGACATGAAGGTCATGGTGGCCGCGCTTCGCCGGGCCCTGGACCTCGTGGCGCACTGGCCCAACAAGGACCGGCTCGGCCCCTGGATGCTCCCGCCGAAGCTGGCCTTGAAACACGGGTACCAGCAAGGCACCGAGCCCAGTGACGCACTCTTGGAAGATATCGCCCGTCATTTTTCGATGACGGTCTATCACCTGGTGAGCACCTGCCGGATCGGGAGCGTGGTCGATCCGCGGCTCCGCGTCATGGGAGTGGGCAGGTTGCGCGTCGCGGATGCCGCCGTGATGCCCGACATCATCAGCGGAAATACCAACGCCGCATCGATCATGATCGGAGAGAAGGCGGCGGAGATGATCGCGAAGGACCACCAGGTCAAGCTCGCCGAGTTCGTCGGTCTCGACCGGCAAACCGCGGGGTCCCCTTGAGGATGAGTCGGCGAGAACTGCTTCTCGGCGCCGGCGCTCTTGGCATCGGGACCGCGGTCCGCCCACTGCTGCGACGTCAATCGGCGGCGGCCGGATCGAGTCCCCGCCCTGACATCAAGGTGATGGTGTTCGACACTTTCGGCACGGTTGTCGACTGGCGAGGAACCATCATCGCCGAGGGCGCGGCGCTGTCGCGGGCCAAGGACATCGAGGTGGATTGGGCCGCCTTCGCCGACGCCTGGCGGGCCGAGTACGGACCAGCGATGGACCGGGTGCGGAGCGGCGAGCTGCCTTGGACCAACCTCGACAGCCTTCACCGGATGTCGCTCAACCAGTTGCTCCCGAAGGTCCACCTCGACGGGTTGACCGAACCTGAGATCGTCCGCCTGAACCGGATCTGGCACCGGTGTCGGCCGTGGCCGGACTCGGTGCCCGGACTGACCCGCCTCCGGACCGGCTACACCATTGCCCCGCTGTCCAACGGCAACATCAGTCTGCTCACCGACATGGCGAAGCTGGCCGGCCTTCCGTGGGACTGCATCCTCGGCGCAGAACTGGTGCGGCGCTACAAGCCGGACCCAGAGGTCTACCTGAGCCCGGCCAAGTTCTTCGCGCTGGAACCGGCGGAAGTCATGATGGTGGCGGCGCACCAATCCGATCTGAGCGTTCCCAAGGAGTTAGGGATCCGGACGGCATACGTGCATCGACCGTACGAAGGAGGTTCCAGCGGTGCCGGCGCGATCCCGCCGGCTGGGACCTACGACTACATCGTCCGCGATCTCCAGGAACTCGCGTCCGCCCTTGGCACCTAGTGCGAGCATGGGCTTGGTGGATCGGCAACCGGGAGACCCCATTCGGGGTGGCCGATGCGCCCCGACTGCCACTATCATTCCGCGAGGGAGGTGTTCGAATGACCCTGTCAATCCACTTGGCCGACGAGACGGAGCGCCGCCTCCGCGAGGCAGCCGATCGGCTCAACGTGTCGGTCGATCAATTGGCCGCCGCCGCCGTCCGTGACTTCGTTACCCAGCCTGCGCCCGACTTCGACGCGGCCGCGACCCGCGTCCTCGACATCAATCGCGAGCTTTACCGACGCCTCGCCTAGGTGCGCTATCTGTCGCTGGGCGAGGTCGTCGTCCTTCACGGGCGCCTGTTAGCCGAGTCCGGGGGCGCGTCCGGAGTTCGAGACCTGGGTGCCTTGGAGTCCGCGGTGGCACAGCCCCGGATGACGTTCGCCGGTCAAGATCTGTATCCCGATCTTGTCGCCAAAGCGACTGCGATGGCCTTCTCGCTCATCCAGAACCACCCTTTCGTCGACGGCAACAAGCGGATCGGGCACGCCGCTGCCGCAACGTTCCTGCTTCTCAATGGCCACGAGCTGGAGACAGCGATCGACGAATCGGAGCGGGTGATTCTCGGCGTAGCCTCGGGTGCAGTCGGCCGGGAGGAGCTTGATGCTTGGTTCCGGATGCGCACACGCGAGTGTTAGCGCTCAGCGCGGGCTTCGCTGGTCCCGGTCCGTGATCCGATCTCACGAAGGAAGCGCTCGGAGCCAATCGACTCCGCCAGGTCGGGACGCAGCACCTTGATCGCGACCCCACGCCGACTTCCCGGCGGCGATGCAGCCGTCGCGAGGCAAGGGGCGGCCGGCTCGAAAGGAGGCCAGCGTCTTCCGGCCCGGCAGCGAGCCATCGTCAGTTCGAAGCTCGCGGTGAAGTCCTTGACGATGAGCGCCTTGGCCCGTCAGGACAAGATCGCCGCGGGGCCGATAAACACCCGACAGTGCGGACGAACGCATGGCATGCCCAAGCATCTCGAGATGACCGCATTCCGCGCCTGGATCGAGGCCCCGGCATGACCGACCGGCGCGGGTACCGGCTAGGCGCCCGTAGCCTCTGAGCCGGTAGCGGCCCCGATGTGCCGCCCCACCAGCCGGCCGAAGTCCGTTTGCTCGTTGGCCAGATCGAACACCAGGTCGAAGTGGTTGCGCCCGGCGATCTCGTACGCTCGCGCCTCCCCGCCCCGCCGCCCGATCGCCGCGGCAAACTCCTCGCTCTGTCGCTTGAATTCGCGGGTTTCGTGCTCGCCATACACGATGAGGGCCGGCGGAAGATTCGCCTGGGCGGCATCGATCAGGAGCAGCGGACTGTTCCCGAGCGCGTCGTCACTGGTCATCCCGACCGCGTCGTTGATGTAGGTAAGCGGGATCGGACGGAGGTCGAACACGCCGCTCAGGAGCGTCACCGACCGGATCGGATTCGCCTCGAGGCCGTACCGCGCCCAGGGGGCGAGCATCGTCATGGCCGCGAGATGACCTCCCGCCGAACAACCCGACAGATGGATCCCCGCGGAATCGATCCCCAGCGTGCCGGCCTCGCGAACGATCCACGCCACCGCCCGCCGGCACCGGTCCACCATCTCGTCGATCGTCGCCTCGGGCGCGAGCCCGTAGTTGACGGCGATGTAGCTAACGCCCCGACTGGCTAAGTCCGGCGCCGGAAACGAATGCTCGTTCTTGCTGAGCTCCTGCCAGTAGCCACCGTGGATGTACACCATGACCGGCGCCTTCCCGGCCCGGGCCGACGGCGCGGGGAAGTAGTCCAGCGACTCGGCCGGGGACGGACCGTAGCGCAAGGTGCGAAAGTCGGGGAGCGCAGCCCGTGCCTCCGCGCTCCGCGAGGCGTACCGGCCGAGGATCGGCGCGAGATCGCCGACGCAGGAACTCGGCGAGTACTCGCGTTCGAGTGTCGTCTTGTCGGCGATGTGGCGGTAGATGTTCACGGACGGTCCGTTCGGGGCGTGGCTCGGCACCGCCAATATGGCTTCGGGAGCCCGCGCCCCGCTACTCGATCCTTCGTGCCGACCGGAGCCTTGCCGGTCGCCGGCCGGCCGGCGAGGAGGTCGGGTCGTATGCCAACTGTCGTCGGGAACGTGGTTCGGGCTTACCGGCTCGTGGAAAGGCCCGCGGACCTGATCCGCACCAAGTGGACGGAGATCCATGGCCGTGCGAGCCTGGGGCGCGGTGGGCGGAGCGACTCGGACCGTAGCCAAAGCCCCAGAGCCGGTCAGGAAATTCCCTGGTAAGGGTCGCTCAAGCATCGGGACGAGTGAGAGGAGGCGCAAGCAGCCACCCCGCCGAAATGAACTTCGACCGCTGGCCCCACGGTGAGGTGAATGCTCAGCGGTCGCTGGTCTCACCCTCCCGGCGGGCGTATTGTTGAGCGATCCTCATACCGACGGACCAGACAGTCACTCAGGGGTACGGAGGTCTTGACGTATGAGGCAATCGATGCCGGAACACTTCGATGTCCTGATCGTGGGCGCCGGCATCTCCGGCATCGGGGCCGCCTGCCACCTCGGGATGATGTGCCCGTCCCGGACCTATGCCATCCTCGAGGGCCGCCCCGACCTCGGCGGCACCTGGGACCTCTTCCGCTATCCCGGTGTCCGTTCCGACAGCGACATGCACACCCTGGGCTTCCGGTTCAAACCGTGGACCGCGGCCAAGTCGATCGCCGACGGGCCGTCGATCCTGCGCTATCTCCGGGAGACCGCAACCGAGTTCGGCGTGGACCGGCACATCCGGTTCCGCCACATGGTCAGGAAGGCGGCGTGGTCGAGCGACGATGCTCGCTGGACCGTGGAGGCCGTGCGCCAGGACACCGGTGCCACGGTGACCTTCACCTGCGGATTTCTGTTCATGGGCTCGGGCTACTACAACTACCAGAACGGCCACCTCCCCGAATTCCCCGGCCGGGATCGGTTTCAGGGCCAGGTCGTCCACCCCCAGGCCTGGCCGAAGGATCTCGACTACACCGGCAAGCGCGTGGTGGTGATCGGCTCCGGCGCCACCGCGATGACCCTGGTCCCCGCCATGGCGAAGACCGCCGGCCACGTCACCATGCTGCAGCGCTCACCCACGTACGTCTTTGCCATGCCCGACACCGACGTGATCGCCAATGCGCTCCGCAAGGTGCTGCCCGAACGCCTGGCCTACCGGATCACCCGCTGGAAGAACACCACCTTGCAGCAGTTCATCTACTGGCGGTCGCGAGTGGCACCGGCCAAGGTGAAGAAGGGTCTGCTCAAGATCGTCCGACGTGAACTCGGGCCCGACTACGACGTCGAGAAGCACTTCACCCCGAGCTACAACCCCTGGGACCAGCGGCTCTGCCTGGTGCCTAACGGCGACCTCTTCGAGGCCATCAACTCCGGCAAGGCCTCGGTCGCAACGGACACGATCGCCACCTGGGATGAACGGGGAATCCGGACCACGTCGGGCGAACATCTCGACGCCGATCTGATCGTCACCGCCACCGGCCTCAACATCCTGACCCTGGGCGGGGTGACCTTCACGGTCGACGGCATCCCGGTCGACTTTGCGACAACCTGGAGCTACAAGGGCTTCGCGTTTTCCGACATGCCCAACCTGGCCTCGGCGTTCGGCTACATCAACGCCTCGTGGACCCTCCGCGCCGACCTGATCGCCGAATACGTCTGCCGGCTGCTCAACCACATGGCGAAGACCGGCACCGACCAGTGCACCCCGCGGCTCCGCCCGTCGGACCAAGAGATGGTGGCCAGGCCGTGGATCGAGAACTTTTCCTCGGGCTACGTGCAGCGGGCCATCGACCAGATGCCCCGCCAAGGTGACCGGGAGCCGTGGCTCAATCCGCAGAACTTCCGCCGCGACCGGAAAATGTTCCGTCACTCACCGCTGGACGATGGGGTCATGCGTTTCACTCGGACCCGGGCGGCCGGCCCACGCGCCGCGCTTCCGGTCCCTGCGCCAGCAGCCGTTCGGTGAAGTCCAGACGCTCCCAGAGTGTCAACGGTACCAGGCTCCGACAAGGGAGAGTAGGTTTGGACGACCCCTTCCGACTGAAACCACCATGTCTTCGACCCGACGCGAATTCGTCACCCGCGCCGCCGCCGTCGGCGGCGCGCTCTCGCTGCCCCGTGAAATCTGGCGCCCCGCCCCGCGCCCGGCCGCCAAGCCGCTCCGCGTCCTCTTCCTCGGCGGCACCGGCTTCATCGGACCCCACATGGTCCGCCACGCCATGTACCGCGGCCACCAGATCACGCTCTTCAACCGGGGCAAGACCGCTCCCGGAATGTTTCCGGGCGTCGAGGCGCTGATCGGAGACCGGGACGGGAAGCTCGATGCCCTGAAGGGCCGGGAATGGGACGTGGTGGTGGACAACAGCGGCTACGTGCCGCGCCACGTTCGCGACACCAGCCAGCTCCTGTCGGGCAAGATCGGCCGTTACGTCTTCATCTCGACGGGCTCGGTCTACCAGTTCGACCAGCCATTCATCGAAGAGGACTCCAAACTGCTCGAAGTCAAGGATCCGACCAGCGAAGACGTGGACAAGTACTACGGCGAGCTCAAGGTCCTCTGCGAGCAGGCCGTGAACCAGATCCACGGGAAGCGGGGCTCGATTCTCCGGCTCCACGTGGTGGCCGGCCCGGGCGACCCGACCGACCGCTACACCTACTGGCCGGTCCGGATCGCAACCGGGGGCAACGTCGTCGCCCCCGGCGATCCGACCCATCCGGTCCAGTTCATCGACGTGCGCGACCTCGCCGAGTTCGTGGGGCGGGTCATCGAGAACGACACGCCCGGCACGTTCAACGTCGCGGGCCCCTCGGTCCAGCCGCTCGGCATGGCGGAGTTCCTCTATGGGGTGCGTGCCGCGTTTGCCAACCCGGTGTCCTTCACCTGGGTCGACGAGAAGTTCCTCGAGGAACGGAAGGTCCGCTACCAACTCTGGATCTCCCAGAATGGCCCGTTGCGTGGGATCTCGCAGGTGCGCTCGCAGCGGGCCATCGCCGCGGGGCTCACCTTCCGGCCCCTGGCGGTGACGGCCCGCGAGACCTACGACTGGTTCCGCTCGGAGCCGGCGGAACGGCAGGCGAAGCTGGCGCTCGATCTCGAGCGGGACGCCAAGCTACTGGGGGAGTGGAAGGCGCGGCGCTGACGCCAACTTGCCTTCAAAGGGTCTCGTCATGACGGGAAAGCTCCGCGCCAGGGCCCCTCGCAAATAACCGGCAGCGGACTTCAAGCGGTTGCCGGTACCATTCAGCCTGGCCAGCGCCGTTAGGGGTCAACGCAAAGCCGCGTACACCAGCTTCTGAAACTCCCCGTCCACCGCCCAGACATGCGTTTCCGGCAGGTACTGGGACCACACCATCGCGATGAGATCCGCCTTGGGGTCGATCCAGAAAAAGGTCGACGCATACCCCGACCATCGGAACGTTCCGATCGAGCCCGGCATGGTCGCGGCCGAGTCGAGTCGAACGGCGCCACCATACCCGAACCCGTTCCTCCCGGGCGGCCACGGAAGACCGCCGAAGACCGGCGGCAGTCCCGCCGGCAGATGATTCTCCATCATCAGCGCCACCGTCTTGCGGGAGAGCACTCGATGACCGTCGAGCTCGCCGCCGTTCAGCAGCATTTGGGCGAAGCGCAGGTAGTCCGGGATGGTCGATAGCAACCCGCCGCCGCCGGACAGGAGATGTCCCTCCGGCGTGAACTCAGGGGCAAGGAGCGGCACGCCGGCGTGCAGCTTGCCGTCGCTCCCGCGCGCGAACACCGCGGTGACGCGGCCGTCCATGGCGGGCGTGGCGTGAAACCCGGTCGAGTTCATGGCCAGGGGGCGGAAGATGGCGCGCTCGAGGTATCGGTCGAACGGCAGGCCGGAGACCACCTCGACCACTCGGCCGACCACATCGATCGCCATGCTGTAGTTGAATGCCGTCCCGGGCGAGAACAGCAGCGGGAGGTGGGCGATGCTGTCGGCGAACTGGGCAATCGTCTGGCTCGGCGCCAGCAGCCCGGCCTGGCGGTAAATCGAGTCCACTGGGCTGTTGCCGAACAGGCCGTAGGTGATGCCCGAGGTATGGGTGAGCAGATCGGCGATGGTGATCGGGCGCTCAGGGTCCTTCACCGCGGGATGGGCGGCGCCGCCGCCCGCGTAGACCTTGGTGCCGGCGAAGGCCGGGATGAACTTCGAGACCGGGTCGTCAAGCCGGATCTTGCCCTGCTCGACCAGCTGCATGATCGCGGTCGTGGCGATCGGTTTGGTCATCGAATAGATCCGGAAGACGGCGTCTTCGGCGATCGGGCGCTGACCGTCCGGATCGAGCGAACCGGCGGAGGTCCGGTAGGCGACCTTGCCGTGCCGCGCCACGACGGCGACCACCCCGGCAAGCCGGCCGGCATCGACCCATCTCTGGAGCGCCGGGCCAATCCGCTCAAGCTCCGCGGCCGAGAGTTGGACATCGTCGGGACGGGCGCGGGGAAGGCCCTGAGCCAGGGCGGTCGTGGCCTGAATCAACGCAAGCGTCAGAACGCGGACGGTGGTGGTGTGCATCGATGTCCTCACTCTCGGGTACGACCCTACCGGATGAATTTCACGGCGCCAGTTCCCATCGCCCACGTCGACGGATCGGCCGTGCACGGTGTGGCGCCCACCGCATGTGTCACTCGCTGGAGCGAGAGGACCTCGCCGGGATCGAGGCGCACGAAGTCGCTCAAGTCGTTCGCGCCGCTGTAGTAACAGTACACCAGCCCGTCCGCATGGATGTCGGCGAACTGCCGGTTTACCCGGCCTCCTGGCTGACGCCGTTGGCGAACGCCTTATTCGGCCCGGCCGCCTCGGCCCAGCGCAGCAAGGTCCGCGAGATCCTTGGAAAAGGACCGGCCCCGAACTTGGCCCTCCAACCGCCGGGCCCAGGCGTCAGCGAAATCGGCGACGCCGCTGATGCTGGTCAGGACGTCGATGCGGTTGGGCGGAAGCCCGAGCTGAAATACGGTATCCGGTTTTTCGAGGTCCGTTGGCCGGAGATTGAGGGACTCGAGTGGCGCGCCAAAAGACGCGAGCGCCCGCCACACCCTGACCGCATTCTCGCTCGATCGGTCGATCCAGACGTCGAGTGCGCGCCGACCACGAGGAACCGAACCTCCGC
>JAYUZK010000363.1:0-7250 GCA_043751835.1 Gemmatimonadota bacterium
ACGGTCAAACCGAGCACGTCGAGATCCTTCTGCTCCACCGGTGTGGGCGCGCCCTCGAACAGCGCCCGCGCCGTCGTGGTCTTCGGAAAGGCCACCACGTCACGGAGCGAGTGCGCCCCCGCCAAGAGCATCACCACCCGGTCGAATCCGACCGCGAAGCCACCCATCGGCGGCGCCCCGGTCGACAGCGCATCGAGCAGGAACGCGAACCGGCGCCGCTGGTCCTCGGGGCCGATCCCGAGCAGCCGGAAAACCCGCTGCTGCAACTCGCGATCGGTGATCCGGATCGATCCGCTGCCCAGCTCGGTTCCGTTGTACACGGCATCGTAGTGAATCGCCCGGCACCGGCCCGGATCGGTCTCGAGGAACGGAAGATCCTCGGGATGAGGCGAGGTAAAGGGATGATGGACGAAGACGTGCTCGCCGGTCGCCGACTCGGGCTCGAAGAGCGGAAACTCCACCACCCACAGAAATGCGTGCCGGGTCGAGGGCTCGAGACCGAGCCGCCTGATCAGGGCGGTGCGAACCAGATGCAGAGCCGGCGAGGTAACGGCGTCCGGGCCGACCACGCCGACCAGGACATCCCCCTCCACCCCGGCGAGCGCCGCGACGAAATGCGGGCCCACCGCCTTCTGCCCCTGCCCTTCCCAACCGGCGGCCCCGCGCTTGAGCCAGACCAGACCGCCCGCTCCGCCGTCCTTGGCGGCCTGGGCCAGGAGGTCGAAGTCCTTCCGCGACACGTCGCCCGCGGCTGGCGCCAGGATGGCGCGGAACCGGATCCCGCCCTGGCCCGCCGCCTTCAGGAACGGCGCCGCGTCGTCGCCTAACGCGGCGGTGTAGTCGGCGATCTCGAGGCCGAAACGAAGATCGGGCTTGTCGATGCCGTAGCGCTCCATCACGTCGCGATAGGTATAGCGCGGAAACGGCTGGAGCACCGGCTCGCCTGCCTCGTCCCACAGACTAACCAGAACGGCCTCGACGTACTCCATGACGTCGTCCTGGGAGACGAACGACGCCTCGATGTCGATCTGGGTGAACTCGGGCTGCCGGTCAGCCCGGAGATCCTCGTCCCGGAAGCAGCGGGCGATCTGGAAATACCGGTCGTACCCGGCCACCATCAGCAGTTGCTTGTAGATCTGCGGCGATTGCGGCAGGGCGTAGAACTCGCCCGGGTGGACCCTGGACGGCACCAGGTAATCCCGGGCGCCTTCCGGCGTGGGCTTGGTGAGAATCGGGGTCTCGATCTCCAGGAAGCCAAGCTCCGAAAGGACCTGCCTCGCTCGCTGAGCGAGCCGATGACGGAGCACCAGATTCCGCTGCAGTTCCGGCCGCCGGAGGTCGAGCACCCGGTTTCGGAGCCGGAGTTCCTCGGACGCGAGATCCTCGTTCTCTTTCCGCGCCACCGGAATGGCCGGCGTCCCGGCCGGACCGGCCACCCGAAGGTCGGTGACGTGAACCTCGACGTCCCGCGATGTCATGCCTTCGTCCCGGGCCGGATTGGGACGGAGTTCCACCCGTCCGGTAACCAGAATCACCGTCTCGACCCCGAGCCCCGCGGCCTGCTCCATCACGGCCGGCAGCGTCCAGGCGGGGCTGAGCGACAGCTGCACGAGGCCATCCCGGTCTCGCAGGTCGATGAAGATGAGACCGCCAAGATCACGGCGGCGGTGAACCCAGCCGCCCAGGCGGACGACCTGGCCGAGTTGCTGCCGCGAGATCGAACCCGCGCGGTGAGTTCGCAGCGCGGTTTGGGCGGCGGAAATCGTTGCCATGGCGGAAAACGTAATGCCGCCGGACCGACCACGGCAAGCAATTGGAGCAAGAAGAGTTACGTGACTTTGGCCGGCCGGAGCCAAGATCGTTAGCTTTGCCGTCATGAACCTGCTCAACCTCGACCCCGCCGCCGCCGAACTGGCCGTGCGTGACTGGGTGGCCGCCTACAGTCTCCCTCGCTATCGGACGGCGCAGATCGTCCGCAGGCTCTGGCAGCATCCGGTTGGCGCCTGGCAGGAGGCCTCGGATCTGCCGGCCGCGCTCCGGGAGTCCCTCGACCGGGAACTGCCGCTCTTCCGGCTCGAAGTGGCCTCCCTCGAGCAGTCCACCGATGGTACGCGGAAGTTCCTTTGGCGGCTCGCCGACGGTGAAATGATCGAATCGGTTCTGATCCCGAGCGGCGCGCGGCGGACGCTCTGCATCTCCTCCCAGGCCGGCTGCGCGTTAGGCTGCGTCTTCTGCGCCACCGGCCGGATGGGGTTCCGGCGGAATCTTACGGCTGCGGAGATCACCGCCCAGGTCCGCGAGATCATCCTCCGGGATCCGGCTGACCGCCCGACCAACATCGTCTTCATGGGAATGGGCGAACCGCTCCTCAACTGGCCGGCCGTCGACACCGCCCTCACCATTCTCAACCATGAAGAAGGTCTCGGCATCGGCGCCCGTCACATCACCGTCTCGACCGTGGGCATCCTTCCGGGCATGGAGCGGCTGCGGGCCCGGCCCGAGCAGTTCCGGCTCGCAATCTCGCTCCACTCGCCGGACCCGACCTCCCGGGTCGGGTTGATGCCGATCGAGAAGACGTATCCGCTGATCGATGTCCTCGCCGAGGCAAGACGATTCGGCCGGCGGGTCACCTTCGAATACGTGATGATCGCAGGGCAGAACGACAGCGACCGCGACGCCGACCAGCTCGCCCGGCTCGCCCGGCCGCTCGGGGCGCACGTCAACCTGCTGCCCCTCCATCCGGGCGGGGCGCCGGGGCTCACCGCCACCTCAGGCAACCGGATTCGCGCCTTCGCCGAGCGGGTCCGTGAGGCGGGCGTCGAGGCCGTCGTCCGTCGGAGCCGAGGACTCGACATCAAGGCCGCGTGCGGCCAGCTCTATGTCGAGATGGCGGCAAAACGCCGCCGGGCCGAGGCGGCGGCGAGCCCCGGTTGATGCTCCGCGCCGCGCTCCGGTCGCTGTTTCGCCGGGTGCTGGAACTGTTCTTCCGGCGGATCGAAGTCCTCGGCCTCGAGAACGTGCCTCGCTCGGGGCCCACCCTCTTCGCCATCAATCACCCCAACGCCCTCGTCGATCCGCTGCTGATCCTCTGCTACGCTCCCCGGGACGTGTCCTTTCTTGCCAAGGAACCGATCTTCCGAATGCCGGTGATCGGCTGGTTGGCCCGGGCCATCGGCGCCATCCCGGTATACCGTCGCCAGGACCAATTCGACACCACGAAGAATCGCGAGACGTTCGCGCGGGCCCGCGCCCTCCTCGATCGCGGCGGCACGATCGCGATCGCGCCGGAAGGCACCAGCCACAGCGGCCCCGCCCTGAAGCCCTTCAAGACCGGCGCCGCCCGGATTGCGCTTGGCGCCGGCACCGCGCTCCCGGTACAAATCGTGCCAGTCGGCCTGTTCTATACCGACAAGAGCACGTTCCGGAGTGCCGTCCTGGTCTGCTTCAACCGGCCGATCGAAGTGGCGCCAGTACCCCTCGGCCCCGACGGCGAACCGCCCGCCGATCGGGTGGCCCAGGTCACTGAGCAACTCGGCCGGGCGCTGGCGGCCCAGGTCGTCGAGGCCGACCGGCTCGAAATCCTCGAGATTGCGGAGCGAACCGAGCGAATCTTCGCCGCATCGTTAGGCAACGCCCGCGGCCGCACCCTGGATCAGGTCCGGCTCACCCGCCAACGCCTCGTGGCCGGATACGAGGCCCTCAAGACCGCCAACCCCACCCTCCTCGACGAGCTGATCCGGCGGGTAGACCGGCTGGAAGCCGCATTCGCGGCCGCCGGCCTCGACCCTGGCCACCCCGCTCCGGCGCCGGTCGGCATGGCCGGCCTGCTTCGGGCCGTCGTCTGGCTCGTCTTCCGCATCGGGATCTTCCTGCCGCTCGCGGTGCCGGGCCTCCTGCTCCACCTCCCCGCCTACTGGCTGATCGGCCGTTTGTCCCCCCGTCTCGCCGGTGCCCAGGACGATGTGCTCGCGACCGTGAAGATCGTCGCGGCGGCGGTATTCTATCCGCTGACCTGGATCGGGGCCGGCATCACGACGGGACTCCGGTTCACCCCGGCCGCGGGGATCGGCGCGGGGCTCGTGGCCCCGGTTGCCGGCTACGCCGCCGTGAAGCTCGTTGAGCGGTTTGACCGGTTCATCTCCGGGACCCGGGCGCTCGGCTTCTCGCTCTTCGAGCGGGATCACCTGGCCCGCCTGGTCGCCGAACGGGACGGGCTTCGCCACGATCTCGAGGCCCAGGCGGCCACGCTGGGCATTCCGCTCCACCGTTAGGCTACCCGGTTCCCGGGGGCCAGCCCCGCGAAGAACGCCTCCAGATTCTCCGCCACCAGGTCCCCCATCGCGATCCGGGTTTCCTCCGTGGCGCTCCCGAGGTGGGGCAGCAACACCGCGTTCGAAAGCCCGAGCAGTCCGGCGGACACCGTCGGCTCGCTCCGGAACACGTCGAGCCCGGCGCCGCCCAGTCGCCCGGACGCAAGGGCCGCGATCAGGGCCGGCTCGTCGATCAGCGCTCCACGGGCCGTGTTGATCAGCACCGCGCCGGGCCGCATCAAACCGAGCCGCCGCTGATCGAGAAGGCCAGCCGTCTCGGGCGTCGCCGGGCAGTGGAGTGAGACGACGTCCGAACGGCCGAGGAGCTCGTCGAGGGCGCACCATTCGACCACGAGTTCGGGAGACACCACCGGCGCCGGTGGGCGATGGGCCGCCGCGAGCACCCGCATCCCGAAACCGGCGCTGGCCCGTCGGGCCACGGCCTGGCCGATCCGCCCCATCCCGATGATGCCCAGTGTCTTGCCACTCATCCGCCGGCCGAGAAGGTGGGTTGGGCGCCAGCCCTGCCACGCACCGGCCCGGAGCACCCTCTCCCCCTCCCCCAGGCGGCGGAGCGTCATCAGCATCAGAGCGATGGTAAGATCCGCGGTACAGTCAGTCAGGACGCCGGGCGTGTTGGTGACCACCACTCCCGCCGAACGGGCCGCCGCGAGATCGATCAGGTTCGTGCCGACCCCGAAGTTGGCCACGATCCGCAGCCGGGTGCCCGAGCGGAACACTTCCGCCGGCAGCGGGTCGGTCACCGTCGCAATGAATCCGTCGAACCGGTCGGCCCGCTCGACCAGATCAGCGACCGGCACGTCGCCATCGGCCGCATTCCAGGTGATGTCGAAGCGCGCCGACAGCCGCGCCTCGATCGCTGGCGGCAGCCGGTGGAGCGCGTACAGCGCGGCCCGCGGGTTGGACATCTTGGCCTTTCTCTCCTTGGCGATATATTGGGCGCCGTGAACCCCCTGCTCGACCGCCTCCGCCACGACGCGATCGCAATCTATGATGCCGCGGTGGACGGCGTGGAACCACGCCGGGCCCTCGCTCGGGCACTGGCGCTGACCCCGCCACCCGAACGGGTCCGGCTCCTCGCCTTTGGCAAGGCGGCGTATGCCATGACGGCCGCCGCGGTACAGCATCTCGAACACCTCGATGTCCCCCTGTCCGGCGGAGTCGTCATCACGCCCGATGCGGGCGCGTCACCCGATCCCCGGCTCCGTCGCCTCCTGGGCGATCATCCCCTGCCCGGTGCCCAGTCGGAAGCGGCGGCGGCGGCCCTGGCCGAGGCGATCCGGCCCGCCGATCCCCGGGAGGAAACCTGGGTGCTGCTGTCGGGAGGGACGACCAGCCTGATCGGCGCCCCGGTCGACGGCATGTCGCCGACCGAGTATCAGCTGCTCATGCGGGAGTTGGGACGCGCGGGCCTCCCGATTGGCGAGTTGAATCGAGCCCGGAAGCGGTTTTCGCGATGGGGTGGAGGGCGCCTGGCGGCCGCGCTCCATCCCCGGCGGGTCCGGGTCTTCGCGATGTCCGATGTCCCCGGCGACCTTCCCGAGGACATCGGGTCCGGGCCCTGCGAACCAGACCCGAGCACCGCCGGCGATATCGCCGACCTCCTCCGCCGCTCGGCGGCCCATGTCGAGATCCCGGCGGTCGCGTTCCGCTGGCTTGACCGGGTGGTTCGGGGCGACGCGCCCGAAACGCCCAAGCCCGGCGACCCGATCTTCGAGGCCGTGTCGACCCGCGTGATCGGCTCCAATGCCGTCGCCCGGGAACAGGCCGCGGTCCGGGCCCGAGCGTTAGGCTACGTGGCCGTGATCGAGGACGAACTCCTCACCGGGGAGGCCGCCGACACCGGCCGCCGAATCGCCGTCCGGTCGCTCGCCCTGGCGCCGGGTACCGTCTGGATCGCCGGCGGCGAAACCACGGTCAGCCTCGGGGCCGAACCCGGCGCCGGGGGCCGCTGCCAGGAATTGGCGCTGGCCGCAGCCCGCGAACTGGCCCCGACCGCCGGCCGGCCCCCGGTGGTGGTGCTCGCAGCCGGCACCGATGGCCGGGATGGTCCCACCGATGCCGCCGGTGCCGTCGTCCACGCCGGAACTTGGGCCGAGATCGAGGCCGCGGGCGTCGATCCCGCGAGGGCGTTGGCGCGTCACGATGCCTACCCAGCCCTCCGGGCTGCCGGGGCGCTGCTCCGCCCCGGCCCCACCGGTACCAACGTGATGGATGTGATGATCTTGGTCGTAGGCGCCCCGCCGGAAGGCTAGAGCGGAAGCCGATCTTTGGGAAATCGATAGTCGCGCCCCAGCAGCACCGTGACATCGACCCGGGGTTTGGGATCGGGGGCCGCCACCAACCGCTTCACGCCGAGGACTCTCGCAACGGCCTCACCGGGCGGCAGCGGGCCTCGGCGGACCAGCACGATGGTGGAGTCGACCTCCTGGGCGGCGTTGCCAAAATAGACCACGTCGATTCCTCGCTCGCGGAGAAGGCGGGTCACCTGTCGGGCGAGGCCGGACCGGCCGGATGCGTTCCGAACCTCCGCGACCACCGCCGGCGGGGACCCGGGGGCCCGCCGGGGCGGCGCGACGGCCCACGCCAGCAACGCGAACCCCGCGAACCGCCAGGCCGCGACCATGCCTAACGCGATCCGGCCGGCTCGGTGATTCGATTCCAGAGACGATAGGTCGGCTCCGGAATCGGCCAGCCCGATTGCACCAGGTGCAACACCCGCCGCCGCACCACGGCTGCGAACACCTCGGCCGTCGCGGTCGGGAACCGCTCGGCGAGGCGAGCCCGCTCCTCGCGCTCGAAGACCCGGCCCGGCTCCAGATAGTCGGCGCAGTAAAGCACCCGGCCGACCAGGTCCCATTCCGCCAGTCCGACCGAGTGATAGCGCACCGCGTCGAGCACCCCCCGGTCGGATTCGCC
>JAYUZK010000364.1:0-2877 GCA_043751835.1 Gemmatimonadota bacterium
GGTACGGGCCCTCAAGGTTGGCGACCCGCTCGAGGCCGGCACCGACGTGGGCGCGCTGGTGAGCGAGGCGCACCACCAGAAGGTGAGCCGCTACGTCGCCCTGGCGCGGGAAGAAGGCGGCACCATCGCTTGCGGCGGCGGCCGGCCGGCATCGTTGCCCGCACGTTGCGCCGGCGGGTTCTTCCTCGAACCAACGGTGGTTACCGGCCTCCCGATGGGATGCCGGACCAATCAGGAGGAGATCTTCGGCCCGGTCGTGACGGTGACCCCGTTTCACGCCGAGGCCGACGCCGTGCGGCTCGCCAATCAATCGAACTACGGGCTGGCCGCCTCGATCTGGACCCGGGACCTCGGCCGAGCCCACCGGGTGGCCGAACAGGTGCAGTGCGGGATCATCTGGATCAACTGCTGGCTCCTCCGCGATCTCCGGGTCCCGTTCGGCGGGATGCGCCAGAGCGGCGTCGGCCGGGAGGGCGGCGATGAAGCGATCCGGTTCTTTACCGAGCCGAAGAGTGTCTGCGTGAAGGTGGGGTGACCCGTGGGTGACGAGGTGCGTTCCGCGCGGGCGCCGAAGCCGGTCGGGGCCTATCCGCATGCCCGGCGGGCGGCGGGGCTCCTGTTCCTGTCAGGGATCGGACCACGGGTCCCCGTCACCAACGAGATTCCGGGCAACGTCACCGATGCGTCAGGCCGGGTGGTCTCCCACGACATCGAGAAGCAAACCCGGCAGGTCCTGGCCAACATCAGGACCGTGCTGGAGGACGCGGGATCGAGTTGGGACCGGATCGTCGACGTGACCGTGTACCTCACGGACATGGCGGGAGACTTCTCGACCTTCAACCGGATCTACGCCGAGTACTTCCCCACCAACCAGCCAACCCGGACCACCGTCGAGGTCGGCGCCCTACCGACCCCGATCGCGATTGAGCTGAAGATCGTCGCCGAGGGGTAAGGTCCGGAGCACGTTACATCCGGTGGCGCACGGCCCAGAGATCCGGGAACAACGGCATGAACAGCGAGGCCTTGAGAAAATCGACCCCGGCCGAGCCCCCGGTGCCCTTCTTGGAGCCGATGGTCCGCTCGACCAGCTTGACGTGCCGGTACCGCCACTCCTGCATCCCCTCGTCGAAGTCCATCATCAGCTCGAACAGGATCACCAGTTCGGGCTGGGTGGAGTAGAACCGGAACAACTCCTCCTGGACCCGTTCGTCGGCTCGGGTTGGCTGGCGGACATCCTTGGCCAGGAGGTCAGCCGGAATCGTGGCGCCCCGGTTGACCAGGAACCGATAGAAGGCGTCGATCACCGTGGGCTCGCCCATCCGCCGCTCGCAGGCCGCCTTCCCCGCCGCCTCGGCATCGGGAATGGCGCCGATGACGTTGCTCCGCTTGTAGCCGAAGACGAACTCCACCTCCTTGAACTGATACGACTGGAAGCCGGACGCGGTATCGAGCCGGCTCCGAAACGACGCAAACGAGAGCGGAGTCATCGTCTCCAGGATGTCGAGCTGGCCCACCAGCGTCTTCATCATGGTCCGCATCCGCTTGAACGTGGCGATCGCGGCAAACAGATCCCCGGTCCGGAGGTTGGCCATGACCTTGTCGGTCTCGTGGAGCAGGAGTTTGAACCATAGCTCGTAGACCTGGTGAATGACGATGAACAACAGTTCATCGTGTTCTTCGGGATTCGACTTGGGCTCCTGGAGCGAGAGGAGTCGTTCGAGCTTGAGGTACGACGCGTAGGTGACGGGCATGTTAGGTGGACCGCACAAGTTAGGGGCGGAACAGGGCCAAGACGGCGGCAACGGCAACGACCGCCACGACCACCCAGCCCGTCCATCGGATGATCCGGTTCTGCCGCTCCGCCCTGGCCCGGGCTTCGGCGTATGGGATCAGGGAAAACGAGATCATCGGATACAGGGGCACGAACCCGGGGATGAGCAGATGCAGGAGGTGCTCGAACCGTTTCCGGAGCAGGAACCGCGGCGACGCCACATAATCCCGCATCTCGCTGAAGTTGGCCAGAGCCAGATCCGCGATGGCCTCGGCGTTGGGTTTCCGGATCCCCTGGTACTGGTCGAGCGCCGCGCCGAGATCGTTCGGATGGCGACGGAGGCAGTCGATGAATTCGAGGCAATCCTCGAAGCCGGCGTTGGCGCCCTGCCCGTAGAACGGCACGATGGCATGGGCCGCGTCGCCGATCAGGACGGCCCGGTCGCCGAGGTGCCAGGGATACGTTCTCACCGTGACCATTGATCCGGTCTTGTTGGCGAAGAAATCCTCGACCAGAGTCGGCATCAGCGGCACGGCGTCGGGAAACTCCCGGCCGAAGAAGGCCCGCACCGTTTCGGGGGAGGTGAGCCGGTTGAATCCGTTGGGCCCGGTCATCGGGAGATAGAGCGTGACGGTGAAGGAGGCGTCGGGATTCGCCATCGCCATCATCATGAACGGCCCGCGGGGCCAGATGTGCATGGCGTTCCGCTCGAGCGCGGGCCCGCCATCCGATCGGGCCGGAATGAACAGTTCCTTGTAGCCGTGGGCCAGGTAGCTCTGGGCATAGTCCTGGTGCTCCCGCTTCTGGAACGCGGCACGAACGACGGAGTAGGCGCCATCCGCCCCGACGATGACGCCGGTGGCGATCCGTTCATCCCCGCCGGTCGCGGCATCGACATGGGTGACCCGCCCCGCCTGGACGTCGATTTCGGTGCAGCGCCGATTGAAGATCAGGGTGACGTTAGGCGACCGGCCCGCCGAGACCACCAGCGCCCGGTTGAGTTCGCCCCGGGAGAACGAGTTGATCGCCTGGCCGGCTTTGCCGTAGGGCTGGTACGACATCCCACCGTCCACGGCGTGGATGGCCCGTCGGTAGAGCGGCACCCC
>JAYUZK010000365.1:0-5699 GCA_043751835.1 Gemmatimonadota bacterium
TGATACCCGCGAATCAGGCCGATTCCAAACCGCCGTGGAAGGTCGATCAGCCCGAACCGCTGATGGGTGCCTTGGCCTTCAACCACCCCAGCACCTCCGCCTCGAGACCAGCATGACTGGCCGCGTAGCCCTCGCGTCTTGCCTTCACAACCACGTCGACAGCCGCCAGCCGCGGGAGCACCGCCCGACGCCATATTTCCTTCAGTCGCCGGCGCAAACGATTGCGGGCCACCGCGTTGGACTGGTACTTCGGAACGATGAGTCCCAGTCTCGGATGGCCCGCTTGGCTTGCGTCCCACAGAATTTCGAGATACACCGCCCGGTGACGGCGACCTCGGGTCAAGACCCGGCGAATGTCCTGAGCCCCCGCCAGCCGCTGCCGACGCGCGAGGCCCTCAGACGTCAGCCGCCCCCGTGCTTCGACGGAATCCGAATGGTCAGGAGTTTGCGCCCCTTCTTCCGGCGACGCGCCAATGTTGCGCGGCCCCACCGCGTCTCCATCCGGGCCCGAAACCCGTGCCGATTAACCCGCTTCCGGTTCCGCGGGCGATATGTCGGCTGCATGAGAATCACCTAGTACTTGAATGAGCCCGGCAAGATAGCGTTGGGGTCCCGGCCTGGTCAAGGTTGACTTTTCCACATGCGAGTCGTAAGATCGTCGCCCCTTAGGCCGTAGCCACGGTTTTCCTCGAGGCGAAATGCAGGTGTCTCCGAAAGACGCGTGGAAACGGATCCTCGACGAGGCTCGCCGGGAGTTGCCCGAACAGGCAATTGTTACTTGGTTGGCCGCTGCCGAGCCCTTGAGTCTTGAGGACGGTAGCCTGATTCTCGGGGTGCCGGACGAGTTTGCCGTGAAATGGAACGAAGCCAAACACGGAACGATTCTCTCCCGGATCGCCGACCAGGTTTTGGGCCAGAAGACCTTGGTTGCTTTCCGGGTTCCCGAGGATCGACGCCAACGCCCGCAAATCGACTTCTTCGTGGCCCCCCCGCCCGAGGCACCGGCCCCCCCGCAGCGGGTGGCTCAGTCGTCCCTGCCGCTCAACGAACGCTACACCTTTGACTCCTTCGTCATCGGGAAGTCCAACGAACTCGCCGCCGCCGCGGCCTACGCCGTCGCCGAGACGCCTGGGAAGACGTACAACCCCCTGTTCATCTATGGGGGCACGGGCCTTGGAAAGACCCACCTGATGCAGGCTATCGCCCACGCTGTGCTCCGAAGAAGCCCCGGCACCCGGATCCTTTACGTTGGAGCCGAGCACTTCATCAACGAGGTGATCGAAGGGATTCACAACCGGACCATGCCGGATCTGAGGCGACGGTACCGCACCAACGTCGACCTGTTCCTGGTCGATGATGTCCATTTTCTCGAAGGCAAAGAGGCGACCCAGGAAGAGTTCTTTCACACCTTCAACGCCTTGTACGAAACGCAGAAACAGATCGTACTGACGTCCGATCGACCACCGAAGGCAATGCCAGGACTCGAGGACCGCCTGGTGAGCCGGTTCGGGTGGGGTATGGTGGCCGATATCGGGTTGCCGGACCTCGAGCACCGAATCGCGATCCTTCGCAAGAAGCAGGAGCAGGACCATCTCGAGACGACGATTCCGGACGAAGTCCTGACCTTTATCGCCGAACATGTCTACTCGAACGTCCGAGAGCTCGAGGGCTCGATCATCAAGTTGTTGCTCTACGCCTCGCTCCGGCATCGCGACATCTCCGTCGAGCTCGCCCGAGAGGCCCTGGCCGACCGGATTCGACCGAGCCAGAACAGCTCCGAGGCCAAGCCGAAGGCTCTGCCCTCGATCGACAAGGTTCAAGACGTCGTGGCCCGCCGTTGGGGGGTGACCCCCGAGGGGCTCCGGTCCAAAGCCCGGATCAAGAGCCTGACGGTGCCGCGGCAGATCGCCATGTACCTGGCCCGCGAGGTACTGAACATGCAACTCGTCGAGATCGGCCAGGCATTTGGAGGCCGGGATCACTCAACCGTGATTCACAGCGTCGATAAGGTCCAGCGGCAGTTGGCGAAGGATCGCGGGTTCCGGGAACGGGTTGATTCGGCCAGGGTAGAATTAACGACATCCTGAGTGTGGGTTGTGTGTGGGCAACGTGGAGCGCAGGGAAAAACCGGGCGAGTCCGAGACGATATCCCCGCCGTCAACATCCAACGGGGGCGCCGTGGGGACGGCAACTCGATACCCGTACGGTGTTTCCCGGACCGTTCCACAGATTCGCCTCTCTACGACTACTACTATGTTTATTATATAGGGGTCTTTTCAGTAGTTACCCATGGTGAAAACTCAAAAGAATGCTCGGGAGCGGAGCCGGAATGAAGTTCACTATCACTCGTGAAAAGCTGCATGAGGGACTTGGAGCGGTCGCCGCCAGCATACCGTCCAAGACTACCCTCCCTGTGCTCTCCAACATCCTGGTCGAGGCAACGAAGGATGGTCTGCGGCTTTCGGGAACCGACCTCGACATCGCCGTCAGCACCATTATCCCGGCCCAGGTCGATCAGGAGGGTGCGACCACGCTTCCGGCGCGGAAACTGGCTGAAATCGTTCGGGAACTGCCGAGTACGGCAATCCGCGTCACGACATCCGGCGAGCAACGAGTGCAGATCGAATGCGGTCGATCGAAGTTCAAACTCCTAGGGCTGTCCCGCGATGAGTTTCCGGCATTTCCCGCGGTCAAGTTCGACGGCGCCTGGAAAGTCCAGGCCAAGGAACTGCAGAAACTCATCGCCCATGTGGCGTTCGCGGCGAGTACTGAGGAAAGCCGGCCGATCCTGAACGGGGTACTCTGGGAGCTGCGAGCCGACCGGATGCGGATGGTTGCAACAAATGGCCATCGGTTGGCCCGGATGGATGTTCCAGTCAAGGGATCCGGCGGCCAGGCGGATCTCATCGTGCCGCCGAAGGCCCTCGAACAGATTCGGAAACTGTTCGGGCCCGACGAGGAAATCGAGATCGCCCGCAGCGACAACCACCTGGGCTTTCGGTCGGCCGGTACCCAGATCTTCACCCGACTCATCGAAGGGCCCTACCCGAACTACGAACAGGTGATTCCGCGAGAGAATGACAAGATCATGACCGCGGACAAGTCGGCGTTCACGGCTGCCCTCCGCCGAATGAGCATCGTGGCCAGCGACCAGACCCACCGGATTCGGCTGGCGTTTGCCAATGGCGCCTGCAAGCTATCGGTGACGACACCCGATCTGGGCGAAGCCCAGGAAGAAATGACGGTGGCCTACGAGGGGGACCCCCTTGAGATCGGATTCAATGCGGCCTATCTGATCGAGGTCCTAAAGTACGCCCCGACGGACGAAGTCCGGATGAGCTTCAAAGGCCCGGAGCGGGCCGCGACCTGTGAACCGGTGGGTTGGGATGACCCAGCGAGTTATCTCACCCTGGTGATGCCTCTACGGCTGTTGGATTAGCGGTTGCTTCCGGTTCCCGTGGTGTCTGCGTCAATTGGTTCGGTGGTATCGATGCTGTCGGTGTCGGCCGGCATCTGAATGGGGTCCCCGGCCAGGCGTCGCAAAATCAGCTGCTGGCGCCACCGCATTCTGCCCGGCCGGAAACCCGGGTTCGACCGGAGGGGAAAGGGGAGAGTCCCCGCCAGCGCCGCGGATTGGTCGGCGGACAGTCTCGCCGCAGACCTTCCGAAGTAGGTCTTCGCCGCAGCCTCCACTCCCCACACTTCGGGCCCGAACTCCACCACATTCAGGTAGAGTTCGAGAATCCGATTCTTGCCCAGCGCTGTCTCCAGCCGGTACGCCGTGACGGCTTCTTTTATTTTTCGCAACGGATTTCGCGACGGCGACAAATAGAGGTTCTTCGCCAGTTGCTGGGTGATGGTGCTGGCCCCGCGAATTCGCTCCCGCCGAGCCCACACCTGGCCAAGCACTTTTCGCATCTCGGCCCGGTCCCGCGGACTATCCCACTCGAATGCGTCCCGCCGATAGCCAAGCGCTTGGCGGATGGCCTGGTAGTCGATGCCCGAATGCTCAAAAAACCGGTGATCCTCCGCGATCAGGACCGCCTGAGGTAGGGTCGGGGCCATGGCCGTGAGAGGGACTGGTTGATAGTGCCTCGGCAAGACCCCGTCGACCGCTTCCCGTTTCCGCTCGACATGGCGGGCAAGGCTGTCCGACTGCTCTCGACGCATCGCCATGAAGGCCGTCTGGTGGGGCCAGAACCATCGGTACCAGAGCGGCGGCGGCCAAACGGCGAACAGCCAGATCGCCAAGAGGCCGACGACGGCTCCGCCCGTGGCGACGACCCATTTCCATCGCGGCCGCGTCGGCTGCCATCCGGCGGGAACGATGGGTTGGCGAGTGGGAGTCGTCATGGCGGAAAACATCGGGGCGTCAGGTCGCTGGACCGGACGCCCCCTACCGGCGGGATGATTTGGTCCCTCACTTGATGATGGAGACCGTCGTCGTCCGGGTGAGCTTGACCGGGATGGCGTCAGGCGCCATCGGCGTCCTCACCAGGCTTTTCCCGTCGGATTTTGCCTCGCCACCGAGGTACCGTCCATCGGTCGCTACCCAGAACGTCTCCGTCCCCGCATCGGTCAACTCGACGTCCATGGTCCCAGCCATGGGATTCTCCATGGTGCCGGCGCCCTTCGTGGCCGACGTCGCATCGATCCGCAGCGCGGTCTCGCCGCCGTGCGCGGCCGATCCGGCCCGCGTGTAGGTCGTGATGGTTTCCGTCTTCATCGCCTGCTGGGCTGTCTTGGTATCCACACGGGAGGTGTCCACCCAAGTGTCCCCATCCTTCGTCCCGGGTTTCACAATCGGGAAGAAACGCGCCAGAGAATTCCGGAGCTGAGACACCATGTCATTGGAGTCCGCCGACGTGGCCGCGATCTTCACTCGGCCCCACTGATCGACAAAGCCGTGGAGCCAGGCCCCCTTGGCCTTCTGGGCGGATTCGGCGATTCCAGGCAGCGGGGCGTCCGAGCCGATGGTGTCCACCACCGCGTGCATCACCTTGCCGCCGGCGGTGTCGCTCAGCGTGATCGAGATGATGGCGATCTGCGAGAAAGCATTGGTCTGGTTGCCCTGCCCCATCGCGCTCAGGTCCACGACCTGCTCGGTTTTCGACTCGATCCGATAGCGGAGCGTGGTAGGAGCCGGAGTCGCGGCTACCAAGAGGCCGCCGAGGCCGAGCAACGAGGCGGCGACAACGAAATGACGTCCAATCATGTTCTTCCTCCAACAGGAAAAAGAGAGTTCACGCTCGCAACCGCTTGGGTTCGGCAACCCCCTCTCCGAGAGGGGGTTGCGGGGCCGGGCCGTAAGCCGAGTTCTGTTCGCCGAGCCCCAAAGGGAGTCGGCGGACGATCATCTCTCTGGGACGGTCGTCACCGACCGCCTCTAGCAGCCTACCCGCGGCTTCGGCCTCCGAAAAGACCGGGTCGGTACGGGTCGTACCTCGCCGCCTATTTGGCCTTGCTCCGACTGGGGGTTGCCTGGACCGGCATCGTTACCGAGGCCGCGGTGGGCTCTTACCCCACCTTTTCACCCTTACACCCGTACAAAATCCGGGTGCGGTTTGTTTCTGTGGCCCTATCCGTCGCCTTTCGGCGCCCAGGCGTTACCTGGCAGTCTACCCTGTGGAGCTCGGACTTTCCTCGAAGCTTGTGGCCTCGCGATCGTCAACACCCGCCCCCGGGGGGAAAGGTAATGC
>JAYUZK010000366.1:0-2604 GCA_043751835.1 Gemmatimonadota bacterium
ATGCCGAGCCGGCCGTAGAGCCGCCGGTCCTCGTCGGTCAGCGTCCCCGGCTGGTCGAGGAACAGCAGGTCCGGCCCCTTGACGTTGAAACACAAGGCCGCGATCCGGCCTTTGTGCGCGGGGAATCGCTGGAAGATGGTGGTGAGGAAGAACTCGACCGCCGACGTCTTGGTGGCGAGACCCGAAACACCGGTGATGTTGAGATGGGCGGCCTCGGGCCCGAGCAGAAAATCGGCGTCGATCGAAATCGGCGCCTCGAGGCCGCCGGCGGCGTAGAGTCCAACGGGGATGCCCGTCGGCTTGTCTCCGGTGGTGTAGGCGTCCATCCGGAGCGCCACGGCCACGTCGGCATCGGTGGCCAGATGAACCTCGCCGAGTGGCACCGCCTGGAGCGGCTCCTCGGGCTCGTGGCGGAGCACGGCGGTCTGGTAGAGGCGGATCTCGCTCCGGTGGCTCGGCTCGACGGCGCCGACCGGATCGCCGTCGGAGCCATACACCGCGTCCATCGGGGTCGCGAGGTCGGAATAGGCGAAGGCGTCGGTCACGACGCCGTACACCGTCCGTCCCGGGGCCTCGACCCGCACGATCGATCCGATCCCGACCGCGGCATCGCGCGCGGTCCAGAAAAGAAACTGATGCGGCGTGCTCGGCTTGAGCTCGGTGGCAACCACCCGGCCGATCATCGGGCCCTCAGGTGGCGCTCGACCGCAGCCACGCCATAGAGGAGCCGGTCCCACCGGGCATCGGGCCGGCTCAGGGGCGCCCGCTCGGCCAGCAGCCAGCGGGACACCAGGTCGGCATGCGCTGAGGTGCCCGCGGCCACCGCGACCTCGACCCGGACCAGGCCGTGGAACAGATCCCGGCCCTCGTGGGGCCAGAGCCGCAACGCCCACGACCGGACCGGCGCGATCCGCCAGGTCGCCGGCTCGAACACCGTGGTCCGGTGTCCGCTCGGCAACGTAAGGTAGCGCTCGAGATCGGGACCACCGAAAGGCAGTGTCGCGTGGCTTTTCGAGACGCCGATGACGCGGGGATCGTCCTGCCAGACACCGGAATCGGCAATCACGCCATCGACCACCAGCCACGCCGGGCCGGTCCGCCGGAATGTCCGGCCGACTTCCCGCTCGAGCCGGCTCCGCTCGGTGTCGATCAGGCGGTGGACGCCTTCCAGCGCCTTGAGGGGGTGGAGCACGTCGTCGGCCGCGAGGGGCACCCGCTCGAATCCCCCGAAGTCGCCCTCAAGGCTCTCCAGCACATCAGGGCGTCCCACCAGAACGGATCGTTGTTGCCTCGCCACGGTCACGAAGTGCCCGTCGGTCCGGAGCCGCACCGCGGCGGCCATGATCGCCGCCACCACCGGCGTCGCCTCGACGTATCCGACCACCTCGACCCGCTGGGTACCGTCCAGAAACGCGATCGGTTCGGGACACGCGAGCGGCCCGCCCACCAGGTGGATTTGGAGGGAGTCGTCCTCGATCAGCCTCGAGGGCACCAGCCGGTAGTCGTCCGGCCGCCCCTCCACCGCCGGCGGCACCGCCGTCGCGATCACCACCCGAGCGTCCCGCCCGAGTTCCCTCCTGACCCGCTGGAAGAGCAGCCGGCTGCTCACACCACGCCGGCCTCGAACTCGGCGACGCACTTGATGATCCGATCGACACCCTTCTCGATATCCTTGTCGGAGGCGGCATACGAGAGCCGGACCCAGCGGTCGTCATTGAAGGCGCCACCCGGCACCAGCGCAACGCCGTGTTCGCCCAGCAACCGCTCGCAGAACCGGCTTCCAGTCAGCGTACCCTTGCCACCCAGGCCATCGACCCGGAAGAAGAGGTAGAACGCGCCATGCGGCTCGACGAACTCGACGCCCGGCGCCTCGGCGCGGAATCGCTCGACCAGGCGGTCCCGCCGTCGCCGGAACGCCGCCGTCATTTTCACGACCTCCTGCTCCACCTTGGGATCGCTGAACGCGACGGCGGCGGCGACCTGGGCCGGGTGGTTGGTACCGGTGGTGGTGTGCGACTGGAGGTTGGCCATGGCCTTGGCGACGTTGATTGGCGCATACGCCGCGCCGATCCGCCAGCCGGTCATCGCGTAGGCTTTGCTGGCCCCGTAGATGATCACCGTCTTCTCAAGGTACTCGTCGGGCAGATCGAGGAGCGACGGCGCGGAGCCGGAGCCGTAATAGATCCGCCGGTAGATCTCGTCACTGATGATCCAGACGTTGTGCTTCCGGGCCCAGTCGCCGATCGACTTGAGTTCGGACAGCGTGTACACCGAACCGGTCGGATTGCACGGCGAGCAGAGGACCAGGCCCCTGACCAGCTTGTCGGTGTGCCGTTCGAGATCCTTGGCGCTGACCTTGAGCCCCCATTCACCGTCGCCGGGCACCATCACCGGTTCGGCCCGGGACAGATGGATGATCTGCGGATATGACACCCACGCCGGGGAGGGGATCAGCACCTTGTCCTTCGGCCCGAAAAGGGAGAAACAGGCGTTGAACAGCGCCTGCTTCGACCCGGTGCTCACCACCACCCGCTCGGCATCGACCACGCGGCCGCCGGACAGTTGGCTCAGATGGGTCGCGATCGCGTTCCGCAGGTCGGCGAT
>JAYUZK010000367.1:0-5359 GCA_043751835.1 Gemmatimonadota bacterium
GCCCCCGATCGCCTCGGCAAGCTGCGCCACGACATTGCCAACCCGCTGGCCGCGCTCCTCGCCGAGGCGCAATTGCTGCTGATGGACGCGGAGAAACTCCCAGGCGAGGTCCGGACCTCGCTCAAGGAAATCGAACAACTGGCGATTCGGATGCGGGCGATCCTGCGCGAAGACTAGTCGGCGAGCCTGGCGCCGGTGACCTTCCGCTCGAGCACCTGGCGGATGCCCCGAGCCAGCGAACTGATTCGGTACGGCTTCTGAAGGAAGGCGTCGGCCCCCGCTGACAGCAGGCCCTGCACGACGTCGTTCATCTCGTACCCGCTCGAAATCATCACTCGCATATTGGGCCGGGCCGCCCTGAGGAACGGAAACGACTCGGCCCCGCCGGCGAGCGGCATCCCGAGGTCGAGGATCACGAGGTCAATGGCGCCGGGATGGGTCCGGGCGATCTCGACCGCTTCGATCCCGTGCCGGGCGACGAGGACCTGATAGTGGAGGCGCTCGAGGATCGCCTTGGTCACTTCGATGACGGCCTCGTCATCGTCGACGAGCAGAAGGGTTTCGTCTCCCGTCGGGAATGGGTCGGCGGTGGGAACCGGCCGCTGGGGCGTCGCACTGATGGCCGGGAAGAAGATGGAGAAGGAGGTCCCGCGGCCCATGGCCGATTCGACCCCGATGTACCCGCGGTGGTTCTTCACGATGCCGTACGCCGCCGCGAGGCCAAGGCCCCGGCCCTGGAACTTGGTGCTGAAGAACGGCTCGAACACCCGGGGCAACACGGCCGGATCGATGCCCGTGCCGGAGTCGGAAACCTGAATCAGGACGCTCGGGCCGGCGGCGAGTCCAGGCTTGTTCGCGACATCGGCTGCCGTCAGCGTCAGTTGCCGGGTCCGGACCGTCAAGCGGCCGACACCGGGGATGGCCTCCGTCGCGTTGATGCAGAGGTTGGTGACGACCTGCCCGATCTGGACCGGGTCGGCCGCGACGGTCGGATCATTGGAGTCGAGATCGGCCTCGAGCTGGATCCGAGGTGGCATGGCGTGCTTCTGGAGATTGAGCGCCTGGCGCACGACCTCGTTGACCGACACCGATTGGCTCTGGTACTTCCCGCCGCGAGCATAGGCCAGTAGCTGCTGGGCCAGGGCGCCGCCTCGTTTGGCCGAATCGGCGATCTGGTTCAGCCGCGACGGCGCATCCGGGAAGTCAGGGTCCGTCAGCAGCAGCTCGGCGTTGCCGAGGATCGAGGTCATCAGGTTGTTGAAGTCGTGGGCCACCCCGGCCGCGAGGGTCGCGGTGGCTTCCATCCGGGAGGCCGCGCGGAGAATCTCCTCGGTCCGGATCCGCTCGGTGATGTCGCGGGTAATGCAGGTGACGGCCGCGGAGGCGCCGGCGTGGGTGCCTTGGGCCGTGAGCTCGCACCAGATCAGCGATCCATCGCCGCGACGGAGCCGGAAGGTCAGCAAGGGCTCGGTTGGGTCCTGCGCGGCGGCGGCCACGGCAGCCGAGACCTTGGCTCGATCCTCTTCCTGAACGAACTCGGCCAGGGAGAGGCCGATCAGACTCTCGGGCGATCGCTGCAACAGGTTGGTGGCGGCCCGCGAGGCGAAAATGAATGTTCCGTCGGGGGCGTGCTGAGAAATCAGGTCGTGGCTGCCTTCGGTGAGCCGCTGGAACCGAAGTTCGGCCGTCTCGAACTCGGCCCGGGTCCGGTGCAGGGTGGTGACGTCCTGGGTGACCACGAGCACCGAGCGGACGGCGTCCGTTCCCATTTCCGGCACGGCCGTTCCCGCAAACCAGCGGGTGCCGCCGCCGAGTTCGAGACAGAGCCCGAACCGCCGCGGCAGCGCCGTGGCGGCCGCATCCTGAACCGCCTCGAGCCAACTCTGGCCGGCTTGGGCGGCGAGCCCGAATTCGGACGGAAGCTTTCCGAACAGTCTCTCCGGGCTGGCGCCCAGGACGCCGTGGGCGGCGACGTTGGCGTAGATCAGCCGGGCCGAGGTGTCGAACCGGCACGCGGCGACCGGGAGGCGATCGAGTCCGTTGGGGAGTTGAGCCGACGGTTCTTCCGGCCGGCTCGGCCGGAAGTAAGCTGCCGTGAGCAGTTGATGCGCGAGCACGGTGGTCGCTTCGCCCATGGTGGCGTTTGGTCCATTGGCGCCGGGGGCCGGGAGGCTCGGTACCAACTCCCGCAGCGGCCGCCCGACCATCTCGAGGCGGCGGTAGCCGAAGAGTGATTCGGCGGAATGATTGACGACGACGATGCGATCCTGATCGTCGGCGACGATCGCCGGATCGGGAGCGTACTCCAGAAAGGAAACCAGCGACTCGATGTCCGGCCGATCTGTCATCTCGTTGTTCATCCTAACGTTACGAAGATGGACTCAATTTCGAACAGTAGGATGATCGAGCGGTAGAGGCCGAATGGCCCTGACCGCCCGGTTGTCAGAATTCTCCGCGTAGCGTCAGCGTCGGAATTGGAGGCAAGCGGAAGAGACGGCGATACGGGGCGGGGTCGCCATTCGAATAGGACGCGAGCGGGCCGGTGCCCGGGCTGTTGATGTCGCCGAACGGTGCGACCGCCGTCGCCAGGAGGTTGATCACCGAGACCCCGAGCGTGAACCGGCGCCCGGGCCGTCCGAAGCGATAGGCCACGCCGGCATCAACGCGGAAGGTGCCACTGGTCCCCGTGGCGTTCTCGCGGCCATAGACGGCGGTCGGGTCTCGGGCGGTGGCCGACCCTGGCGCCCCGGGTACCTCGGCGGTCGAGACGGTAAAGAGTCTCGGGGTGACCGGCAGGCCGGATGCCGCGTCGAGGGCCGCGAACCAATTCAGCCGCCCGGTTCGTAACTGGCCGAAAGCCCGGCCCTGGTGGCGGCGGTCGAGCGCCCAGCGAACCCATCCCTGGCTCCAGTTCCGCTCCGACCGGGCGAGCACGTAGCTCACCGACATCGAGTAGGGGTGCTGCTCGTCGCCGCGATAGGCGAGTTGGGCCTCGAGTCCGTTGGTTCGAGACCGGCCGAAGCGAAAGAAGGGAAACGCACCCGGACGTTGGTCGGTCTCGGGGCGCAGTTCGCCGAGTCCGGTTCCGCTCGAGTGGTACACGGAAATCCGGGCTATCAGTGGTTCGCGGCCAAGGCTGAGGTCGACGGTGGCATGATCGACGCGGGCAGCGGGAATGCTGTCAGCGCTGTCCAGCCAGAAGTCGAGGAAGTCGAAATCCGGCTCGGAGCGGGACTCGGCCAGGAGGTGGTAGAGGCGACCGGTGCGACCGACTCCTGCTGCCAGCTCGACGTCCCCGGTCGCGAACCATCGGACGTGGAGTCGCGGTTCGACGCTGCTGGCCGTGCTGGTGGCGTCGGCCCGGAGTGCCGCCTCGGCCGCCACCGCTCCGAACCGCCGTGACAGGGCAGCCCAAGCGGCCAATTCAGGCCGGGTCTGATCGAGGGCGGACGTGGGCGCCAGAGGCCCGGCTGCGCCGTTCCCGAGGTGGTCCGCGATGTGGTTGACGATCCGGCGGGCGCCACCCGAAAGGCCGGTGGTGATGCGGGACAGGGCCGTCTGTCGCACCAGCTCGATGGATCCTCCCAGACGGGCAAACCGGTTACCCAGATCGGCCGGGCTCACTCGATGGAGTCCAGGGACGTTCTCGCCGCGTTGGCGGGAGTCGGCGCCGCTGATAGCCACGTCGATCGAGGTACGCCCGGCATCGAGGACTCGCCATCGGCCCCCAACTACCAAGTTGTTCCAGTGGAGAAAGCTGGCATCGGCCACATGGCCCGCCCGGTCTTCGGTCGCGAACACCGTCACGCGGCCCTTCGGCCGATCCGCGGGCCCGAAGACCATCCCGGCATAGACGTCTTCAAACCGATACGGGATGTCGAGCTTGGGGATCAGTTCGAGCGTCTTCCAGTAGAATACCCGGGCCGCTGCGAAGTACCGGATCCCGTCGTTACCGCCGCCAGCGTAGGCCGAGAGCGCCCCGAAGCTGAGGCTGCCCCCGGCGACCCGCTCCCGGGGCCCGGTGCGGCCCTGGATGTCAATCAGACCGGCGACCGACCCACCGGAGGCGGACGTGTAGGGCGCGGCCGACACCGTGATCTCGTTGGCCGCATCAGCCGGAAAGGACGAAAAGATCCGGCCGAGGTGATAGAGGTTCAGGGTTTCGAATCCGTCGACCCGGGTGGTTACGTCCTGGGCGTCGTACCCGCGGAGCAGGGGCCGGGCCGAGAGCGGGCTCGAAAAATTGACCGCGGGGATCAGGGCGAGGGCCCGGTAGACGTCGGTTTCGACGGCGGGCGGTACCGTCCGAGCCGCCGCCATCGGCATTCGCCACCGGCCTGATTCGGCAAGGTCCGGAGTGGTGGGAATGGCCGTCGCCATCAGGTCCGACAAGATGGTGGGCGCCAGATCCAGCGCGATGGCAATCGGCTGGGCGGGCACGTGGTCCACGATCAGGGTGTCCGGTCGCCATCCGATGGCGCGAACGACAATAGTGTCGGGCAGTCGGGTCAAGTCGAGCGCGAAGCGACCGAAGCGGTCGGTCCACGTGGCAGCCCGGCTTTGGAGGGCCTGCACCGAGGCGAAGGCGATCGGCGTGGTGCCGACGGCAGCCGAGACGGAACCTCGAAGGAGCCTCGATTGGGGCTGAGCGGCGATCAAGGTGGCCGCCCAGGCCCCGAGTATCACGGCCATATGATCTCCTTCCGGATCTCGATCGCTGCGCCAAGAACGCCGAAGGCGCCAGTCAGGTTGGTCTCTGCCGGCGAGGCGTAGAGATAGCCGGCGAGGTCGCGGTTCATCGCGAGGAGGCGGAGTCGACTCCCGAAGAGCAGCAGTTGTCCGGCAACGGCCGTGGTGTACGAGGCGGCCGGGACGAAGTAGCCGGACTCCACGGCAAAGACGGTCGCGCCATCGCTGCTCCACTGAAACGGGACCACTCCGAAGGGGCCGGAGGCCGTCGTGCCGGTGGGACTCACGCGGAGCGAGTCGCCGGCGGGCGAGTGCACGGTGAATCGGGATGGCACCGTGGTGCTGGCCTCGATCCTCTGCGCCCCCACGCTTCCGACCAGGGAATACCGATGCCCGGTAGAGATCGCGAGTCGGGCTCGGAAATGGCCGGGGGCGGCTCCGAAGGGCTCGAGGCCGGCCCTGGTTCCCGAACCATCAACCAGGGTGAGGACAACCTCTGCGGTGGTAGCATCAGTGGGGATGGAGCCGTCCGGCTCGAGCCAGCGAACTCGAACCTCGGTTGACGGCGTTCCGGCCACCAGCATGGCCTCGATCAACGGGGTGCGAGCGGGGCTCGAATTCTCGACCAGGTTCCGGCAGGAGCCGGCCATGGCGAGGACGAGTGGTATCA
>JAYUZK010000368.1:0-3463 GCA_043751835.1 Gemmatimonadota bacterium
TGCCAGCGCCAGTGCGGGTTGGCGAACAGCATACCGCGGCCGTTGTCGGTGGCGTCCTTTCCGAGCGCCACGAGGTTGCTCATGGTAACCCGCTCGGGCTGGTCGGCTTCGTCCGGGGCCGGAGCAGCCGGGCTTGGGCCGGTCGCCTTTTCGGACGGCGGCTGGGCGGCGGTCATCGGACCGATCAAGGGCAGGGCCGAGCCGAATTGGACCCAGTGCATGGCCCTGAGATAGACGTCCTGTTCCGTGATCGGGCGGACCCAGACCTGGCCGCGGCAGCGACGGTCCGGGATATTGGCGACGCCGGTTTCGGCCAGATAGCGGTTGTAGCCCGCGACGTAGCCGCGCACGAGGTTACGCACGAGCCGAGTGGGACCGAGCGGCGCCGGCTGCCGGAGTTCACGGCCGACGGCGTCCATCGAGAGGATCCGTTTCCAGTAGAAATCACTCTCGAGGTTGGAGACCTGCTGCTGGGTTTCGCGCGGTCCTTCGGCCCCGAAGAACTTCGATCGTTCCCCGCGCACGGTCACCCACCGCTCGGCTACCGTGCAGAGGTCCTGCTGGGCAAAGGCGTAGCCCAGTCCGTATCCGGCGCCGGCCGGGTTGGGCGCCAGGATGTGAGGCACGCCGTAGGAAGTCGTCCGGATAACGGCCTTGAAGCCGGATCCGCCGGCCTGCGCGGCCAGGCTACGGGTACCGAGGAGTGCGACCGCCAGAAGGCCGGCGCGCCGGAAGGTGCGGGTCGGGATCATGTCAAACCTCATTCGAAAAAGTCCTCACTGACCGCACAAGCCTTGGCTAGGCGCGCCACTCTTCCCAGTCCGCGAGGACCTGATCGTGCATTGCGGATGAGGCCCGGAGCAGCCATTTCGACTCGAGCTTCTTCAAGTCCGACTTCAACGCGCCGGCTGTTCTCGAGCCCAGGTGAAAGTTGGCCAGCTCGAAGCCCATCGCCTTGAGCAGGGTTCCGTCATCCCGGTCCGAGGGAAGGTCCGCCAGGCGGATCCGACTCGTGTCGGGGGTGAGGCGGCGGACCACCCAGGTTCCCTTGATACTGATGAACGGATCGGGGCTCCGGACCGCGATGCGGAGCAGTTCGGTAATCGCTTTCGCCTGAGCCGTCCGGCTGCCGTGGGACGCCGCCGGCGACGGGATGATGGCCTTGGCCTCCCGCGCCGCCCGGCCTCCCCGCCAGCGGCCGATCGCCAGCACCCGAGGCCGACCGAGGCTTCCCACTCCCGAGACGCGCCGGAACCATTGGAGCTGCGTTCGCGGCTTTGGAAAGACCGCCTCGATGGCCCGTCGGGCGTCGGGCGGAACCTGGGCTCTGTCGATCCGGAACCGGGTCGCCCGGGCCCAGAAATCCGCCGGGTCAGCGAGGCGGTGCGTCGCGATACGGCGCAGATCGAGGCGCCGCTCGTCCAGCAGCTGGGGTTCGCCGCCGAGTTCGAGGGACTCGCGATAGCCTTCCAGAATCACGGCGGCGATGTCGGCATTGCGGAGGCGGAGATCGCCGGTGGCGCGGGCCACCCGGGCGCTGGTCGCCAGACGGATCAGGTCGTTGGTCCAGGGAAGTCGGGCGACTTCGTCGAAGTCGTTGGCCCCGAAGACGAGCCGGCCCTCGGCGTCCTGCCAGGTTCCGAAGTTCTCGATGTGAACGTCACCCAGCGCGAGCACCGTCGGGGCGCGGGCCGCTTCGGTGCAATGGATCGGAAACAGCGTCGCCCACCGATAGTAGGTGGCTCGCAGGAAGTCGCCCGGCCTGGCCGTCATCCGCCGGTGCTTGAGCGCGAGCGCGGCGCGATCCGGGGCTACCTGCCGGCGGAGCCGCGCCTCGTAATCCCGCGTCTCGGCACGGATGCCGGCCGGCGTCCTAGGGGTGATCGGCGGGGTCCTCGTGCATGTGCGACGCGAGCAGTCGGTGGATCAGCCGCTCGAACCGCCCGCCGACCAGCAGGATCGCGAGGGAGAGCCCGACCGCCGTCGTCGTGAGGCGCCAGGCGCCGGTCGCGTACCCGACGCCGAACGCCGCCGCCATCCAGATGGACGCGGCGGTAGTGAGGCCGCGGACCTGATCGCCGCCCGCGGGCCGGACGATGACGCCAGCTCCCAGGAATCCCACGCCCGTGATGATCCCCTGCATGGTGCGGCCCATGCCGCCGCTGCCGGGTTCGCTGGCGGCGACCTCGAGGCCGATCATCACCAGCAACGCGGCGCCGAGCGAGACGAGCCCGTGGGTGCGCACGCCCGCCGCCTTGTGGTTGAGATCGCGGTTCAGGCCGATGACGATGCCCGCGCCGAGCGCGGCGAGCATGCGCTGGAGCCAGTCCTGGACGAGTGGTTCGGCACCGAACATTCCGATCCTCCAGCAGTAGGACCGGCCCGGAGGCCGGTCGTCAGAGGTAGCGCGCGCCCGCCATGGCAGCCCGGCTGATAGCTTTGAACATACCTCCTTCTTCGGCGAGCATCATCCATGCTGGCGGCCTTCCCACGCCAACCATGATCAGCTGGTATCACCTCACCGCCGATCACATCGCCCATTCGACGCTCGACGCCTGGTGGGACCCGTTCTCCGGATCGGGTCGTCGCCAGACGCTGAGGTCAGAGGTACCGCGCGACCGCCATGACAATGGTCGTCGCTCCGAGCAGCCAGGCCACGACCACGCCGCCGGCTGCGGCCCTGACGCGGAGCGCCTGCGCTTCCTTCATGATCCTGTCGCGGTCCGCCGGTGCCGCGCTGCCGATCGATTGAGCCAGGTCGCCGGCCTTGATCATCGATGGGCGAGCGACGGTAATGCCCACCGCAAAGGCCACCAGCGAAGCCAGCATGCCGATGCTGTAGGCCATGCCGGGTCCGGTCCCCATGTAGCCCGGCGCGGCGCCGATCGACGCCCTCCAGATCAGGTAGAACCCGGACAGCAGGCTCAGGATGGCGACGAACGGCATGACGTCCATGAACTTGCGCTGCGTCAGGCCGGCGGCCACTTTGGCGCCATCCGGCCCGGCGTCGCGTATCGCGGGGAAGAGGAAGATGGCGTTGAACACCATCGCCCCGGCCCAGAACACGCCCATGGTAATGTGAACGACGCGGGCCGAGAGAAGTGCGAGATCCATGATGCCACCTCGTGGAGGGAAGGTTTCTAGGCCAGGGGAACGTAGAAGTGCGACTTTCGTCGCCAGAGCAGCCCGTCCTTGAACCGGTAGCAATCCGCGAATTGAATGTCGATCGGCGTGCCATCCGGCTGCTGTCCGACGAACCGGCCCCAGCACGCCCCGACGTCGCCGTCGATCGCGAACGCCTCGAACCGGTGCTCGCCGCGCATGGTTCGCGTCACCCGATAGAAGTGGAGCACCGCATCCCGACCGTCGAGCAGGGGGTAGCCCGGGCGGTCATAAGCGAGCTCGGGATGAAGGAACCGCGGCAGCGCATCCCAGTCCGACGCATCGATGATGCGGAACATGG